>NZ_JBHWVI010000025.1:0-63906 GCF_042737005.1 Streptomyces sp. NPDC060027 | reverse complement strand
AGCCCTGGATGCCCCCGAGCAGCCCGGTGGCCGGCGCGGCCAGGTCGGTGACCTGGTGCAGCTGGTTCAGGTCGTTCAGCCGGTTCAGGCCGGCGAGCTGGGCGGAGGGCCGCGGAAGTTCGGCCTGGTGCACGGCCGGGATCTCGCTCATGGCGAGCGAGTCGAGCGTGGAGATGGGGTTCAGCTTCCCGGTGTCCTGGACCGCGGAGCCCGCGGCGGCCGCCATCGGCGCTGCAAGTCCCGTGACGCCGACCGCGAGACCAACGGCGGCGACGATACGTCGTGTTGAGATCATGCCTTCAGCAACGGCCCCGGCCCCCGGGCGGACACGGCCCGGTCCCCGCGCTCACCCGACAGGCTCATCGGGCCGTTGCGTTTGCCGTGGCCCCCTGGGCGGAGGACGCTCGGGTAGAGAGGCCCTTCGCGGTCGGATCCACGCCGGTCCGCGGCCTTTCCGAGGAGGTCACCCATGGGCACAGCGGCATTCCCCACGTTCGACACCGAGGCACTGCGTCGGGGCATTGAGGGACACAGCGCGGCAGATCTGCTGTCGCTCTACGCGGACGACGCGCAACTGCGCGTCGTGGACCGCAACGCCCAGCCCAGTCACCCGATGGTCAAACACGGTCGCGCCGAGATCGCCGAGATGCTCAACGACGTCTACAGCCGGGACATGACGCACAAGATGGACCAGTGCGTCGTACAGGGCGATCACGTCGCCTTCACCGAGTCCTGCGAGTACCCCGACGGGGTACGGGTGCTGAGCACGTCGATGATGTCGTTGCGTGACGGCAAGATCATCGAGCAGACACTGGTCCAGGCATGGGACGAGTAGGGAGGAACTGGCCGAAGGTCCAGATCAAGTCGCGTCTGACCTGGACCTTCTCGGCCGGTACGGCGATGGGGAGATCCCGTCCGAGCCGGTCTCGGCGGCTACGACCAGTTTCCGCAGCAGGCCTGCGAGTGTCTGCCTCTCTGCTGGACTCAGTACTGCGAGCAGCGCGTTCTCACCCTCATCCTCCGAGGCCGCGTGTCGTTCGAAGGCCTCATATCCGGCCGCGGTGAGCCGCACCCGTACCCGGCGGCGGTCGGCAGTCCCGGCGCTCCGGGTGATCAGCCCCACGTCCTCGATCGGGCCGAGCCGTGCCGACAGCGCGCCGCGGGTGAGGCCGAGCATGTCGGCGAGCTGCGACGGGCTCGCTTCGTAGGGCGGCCCGAGTCGGCGCAGCATCAGCAGGATCTTGAACTGCCCACGCTGGAGGCCGCCGGACAGGAGCGTGTCCCGGCGGGCCCGGTCCGCGTGCCGGGCCAGGACCGCGAGCCGCGCGAAGATCGCCTCCTTGACCGGATCCATCCGGTCGAGCTCCCCGGACCAGAGGGCGACATGCCGGTCGACGGAGTCCGGGGTCGACGCATCGGCGCGCTCCGTCATGGCGTCCTCCGAAAGTGGTTTCCTTGTGGATAGTTTTTCGGATTACTACTTTCCCCGCCATGACGAACACCGCAAGTACCATCACGACGGTTGTACCACTGGACCAACTCCTCGCAGCGGTACGTGAATTGAGGATCTCCGGCCGTTGGACGCGCGCGGCGGACCTGCTGGACGCGGCCGACGCCTCCGACGCCCGTGAGCGCGCCCGGCTCGCGGTGGCCGCCGCCGAAGTCGCCCTGGAGAGGGACTGGTTCGGCGGGACGAGCCTGGCCGGAGCGCGGCTCGACGCGGCGGAGCGGGCCTGTGGGGAAGACAAGGAAGCCCGTCCGGAGGACGGTTGGGAGCTGGACTCCCTCCGGCTGCGCCACGGCTACCTCGGTCTGGTCCGGGTCGACGGCCGGTTCCGCCCCGGACCCGACGGCAAGGACCCGGCCGCTCCCACCGCTCTCCGTACATCCGCGGAGAACCTGCGCGACCGGGCGCCGGACGCGGTGCGCCGGGGCTGGGCGGAAATGTATCTGGGCCTCATCGCCGGCAACCTTCTGGCGGAACGCGATCTCGCGCCGGCCCACTACGAGGCCGCGCTACGGGCCGGCGAATCCGGGGACGACCTGTTGTCGCGGGAGGCACTGCGCCACCTCGGCGATCACGACCACGACGGCGGTGACCACCCGCGAGCCCTGGAACGCTGGCGCCGCGCGACCGAGTTGGGCGCCCGCGCCGGCACCGTCCCCGGCACGCTCTCGCAGCAGCTGCTCCTCGCGGTGCTGGCCCGCGACACGGGCGACGAGGCCGGAGCCGCCGCGCCGGCCCGGGAGGTGGCGCGCTGGGCGGGAGCCATCGGAGCCGTCACCACCGAGACAGGGGCCAACGCGTTCCTGGCCGGCGCCGACCCCACGGCACCCCCTTCGCCGGGCGCGGCGGGGAGGTGATCGTCAGGGCTAACCTGGGCGGCGGGCCGTGACTGGCGCTGAGGTGGAGTACCACCGGGGAGCGGCCTGACGCAGACGTCTCCGCCGCGCGCCTGGGCGACCGCAGGCAGCGCTCAGGAGGAACTCATGCCCCAGGCCCAGCTCATGGACGGCGCCGGTCTCGCCCGCCAGATCCTCGAGGAGACCGCGCGGCGCGCGGCCGATCTCAAAGACCGTACGGGCGTTGCCCCTTGTCTGGCGACGGTGCTCGTCGGCGAGGACCCCGCCTCCGTCACCTACGTCCGGATGAAGCGGAACCGCAGCCGCGCTGCGGGCATCGAGTCCCGCCATGTCGCGCTGCCCGCCGACACGACGACGACCGAACTCGTCGCCGAACTCACGGCGTTGTCGGCCGATCCGGCCGTTCACGGCATCCTGCTCCAGCATCCCGTGGGACCGCATGTCGACGAGCGCGCGGCCTTCGAGGCCATCGCGCCGCGCAAGGACGTCGACGGAGTCACGTTGAGCTCGTACGCGGCGATGAGTTTCGGTCTGCCGGGCTTCGTGTCCTGCACACCGGGCGGCATCATGCGGCTCCTCGACGCGTACGACGTCGGCCTCGCCGGCAAGCGGGCCGTCGTCGTCGGCCGCAGCGCGATCCTCGGCAAGCCGGTCGGCATGCTGCTGCTCGGCCGCGACGCCACGGTGACGTACTGCCACTCGCGTACGGCGGGCCTGTCGTGCGTCCTACGCGAGGCGGACATCGTGGTGGCGGCCGTCGGGTCGCCCCGGCTGATCCGGGGCGAGGACATCAGGCCGGGGGCCGTCGTGATCGACGCGGGCTACAACGCCGGCAACGTCGGCGACGTCGACTTCGACTCCGCCGTCACCCGGGCCGGGCTGATCACGCCCGTGCCGGGTGGCGTCGGCCCGATGACGATCGCGGTGCTGCTGGAGCAGACCGTCACGGGCGCCGAACACGCGCTCGGCGTCTGAGCCCCCGCGGAGAGCCACCCCGGTCGCTGCGGGGGACGGGGCGGTCTCGGCCGGGGAGAGTTGCCCCGGGCAGTGGGCGCCGTGGCGGTGGGCGCCATAGCCGTGGGCGCCGTGGCGGTCGTCAGCGGAGCCAGGCGCGGTACGACATCACCGCCCCGGCCTCGACGCCGAACTCGGGGTCGGCACGGGTGACGGTGTCCTCCAGGCCGAGGACGGCTCCGGTCGCCGGGTCCAGGATCAGCATCCGGCGGACGGACCGGGCCGCGTCGTCGTACACGTACGCCTGCCCGGGGCGGCCGAGCCGGTCGGTGACCGCGCCCGCGGGGCGCAGCCCGGGTGTACCGGCGAGGACGCGCGCCAGTGCCGCGGTCTCCCGGCTGCCCAGCGTCCAGTTGTCGAGCAACTCACCCATGGCAAACAGGAGTTCGTCGGTGTCCATGGCATCGTTGCGGTCGATCTCGTCCAGGTAGGCGCGCAGCCGTGCGGCGTCCTGCGGCGGCTGGGCACGCGGCGGGGCGTCGCTCCAGCTCGGCGGGTAGGTCCGCCGGCTGAGGACGTGGCCGTCCTCGACCGTGCGCGGGACGGGATCGGCGTCGGTGACGACCGGCCTGCCGGGGTGTCTCGGATCGGTCGCCACGACCAGTTCCGTGTGACTGCCGTCGGCCGCCCAGCGGACGACGCGTTCCTCGGGGAGTGTGACGGGCGGGCGGGCTCCGGGCCCCGAGGTCATGCTCAGGCTCCAGGTCTGGACATGAGTGCCCTGGCGGAGCCGGAGCACGTCGTCGGACGCGGCGGCCAGGTCGGCCAGCCGGTCCAGGGGCAGCGGGGTGGAGCCGGGCCGGACGACCAGCGGGCGGGGCGCGGCGACGGCGGGGACCGTGGCCGGGCCCGAGAGGGTGAGGGTCAGCACGGCCAGGCCGACGGCGGCGGCCGCCCCGAGGCTGAGGGCCCAGTGGCGCGGACGGCGCGGGCGCACGCCGTCGAGCAGGCGGCCGAGGCGGGGTGCGTGCCTCGGCCGGTCGGGGCGGGTGCTCCGGGCGCGGGTCAGGACGCGGAGCCGGTGCTCGGCCCGCCGGTCGAGCGGACGGTCGTGGAAGCGGAGGTCGTCGGAGGGCACCGGGTTGGCTCGGCGCAGGAGTTCGAGTTCGTCAGCCATGGCCGTGCTCCTTCGGGGTGTCGGGGCGGGTCGTGGCCGTGCCCGCGGGCACGGTGACGCGGAGGCGGTCGATCTCGGCACCGAGGCGACGCCGGGCGCGGTGCAGGCGCATCGCGGCGGCCCGGCTGCCGCAGCCCAGGGCGACGGCGACCTCGTCGACACCGAGTTCCTCCCAGGCCGTCAGCCGCAGTACTTCCTGGTCGGCCGGGGAGAGCCGGGCCAGTGCCTCGTGCACCCAGTCGCCGGGCGACTCGGCGTCGGGGCCGGGCACGACCTGCCTGCCGTGCGCGCTCTCGTGGTTGCCGAGCCGGTCGAGGAGCCTGCGGCGGCGCCCGTAGCCGCGTACGGCGTTGGCCAGACAGTGCCGGGCCACGCCGTAGAGCCAGGGAAGGGGGGACGGCGGGAGGTCGGACCGGCGCCGCCAGGCGACGGTGAAGACCTCGGCCACCACCTCCTCCACATCGCTGTTCCGGCCGTCCAGTCGCCGCGCGACGTAGCGGCTGACCGCCCAGTAGTGCTCGCGATAGGCAGCGGCGAAGGTCTCGTCGTCGCTCATGTTCGGTAGGTGTCCGGCAGGTCCCTTGTCGTCACACCCGTCGATGTGACCCTCGTCGCTTCCCCTCAGTGTGACGTCGGCGCCGGCGCCGGACACAGGCGGGGCATGGAGAGCAACACTGTCACGGCGCTTCCGGCGCCCCCTCCGGTGCGCGCACGGCGTCCCGGCCTCGCCGCGGTGAAATGGCTGACCACCACGGACCACAAGACGATCGGCACGCTGTATCTGGTCACGGCGTTCGGGTTCTTCTGTCTCGCCGGGGTGATGGCGCTGCTGATGCGTGCCGAACTGGCGCGCCCCGGACTGCAGATGATGTCGAACGAGCAGTTCAACCAGGCGTTCACGATGCACGGCACCGTGATGCTGCTGATGTTCGCGACGCCGCTGTTCGCCGGATTCGCCAACTGGATCATGCCGCTGCAGATCGGCGCGCCCGATGTGGCGTTCCCCCGGCTGAACATGCTGGCCTACTGGCTCTATCTGCTCGGCTCGCTGATCGCGGTCGGTGGGTTCCTCACCCCTCAAGGCGCCGCCGATTTCGGCTGGTTCGCCTACGCGCCCCTGTCCGACGCGGTGCATTCCCCGGGTGCCGGGGCCGACATGTGGATCATGGGGCTGGCCTTCTCCGGCTTCGGCACGATTCTCGGCTCGGTCAACTTCATCACCACGATCATCTGCATGCGCGCTCCGGGCATGACGATGTTCCGGATGCCGATCTTCGTCTGGAACGTCCTGCTCACCGGTGTGCTGGTGCTGCTGGCCTTCCCCGTCCTCGCGGCGGCGCTGTTCGCGCTGGAGGCGGACCGAAAATTCGGTGCGCATGTGTTCGACCCAGCCAACGGCGGGGCCCTGCTCTGGCAACACCTCTTCTGGTTCTTCGGCCATCCGGAGGTGTACATCATCGCGCTGCCGTTCTTCGGAATCATCTCCGAGGTCATCCCGGTGTTCTCGCGCAAGCCGATGTTCGGGTACATGGGCCTGATCGGCGCGACCATCGCGATCGCCGGTCTGTCCGTGACCGTGTGGGCGCACCACATGTACGTCACCGGTGGCGTGCTGCTCCCGTTCTTCTCCTTCATGACGTTCCTCATCGCCGTGCCGACCGGCGTGAAGTTCTTCAACTGGATCGGGACGATGTGGCAGGGCTCGCTGTCCTTCGAGACACCGATGCTGTGGGCCGTCGGCTTCCTCGTCACCTTCGTGTTCGGCGGTCTGACCGGCGTGATGCTCGCCTCTCCGCCGATGGACTTCCCGGTCTCGGACAGCTACTTCGTGGTGGCGCACTTCCACTACGTGATCTTCGGTACGGTCGTCTTCGCGATGTTCTCCGGCTTCCACTTCTGGTGGCCCAAGTTCACCGGCAGGATGCTCGACGAGCGTCTCGGCAAGATCACCTTCTGGACGCTGTTCGCGGGCTTCCACGGCACCTTCCTCGTCCAGCACTGGCTGGGCGCGGGCGGGATGCAGCGCCGGATTCCCGACTATCTGGCGGTGGAGGGCCTCACGGCACTCAACACCGTGTCGACGATCTCGTCCTTCGTGCTCGGCATCTCGTTCCTTCCGTTCCTCTACAACGTCTGGAAGACCGCGAGGTACGGGGAGAAGGTCGAGGTCGACGACCCGTGGGGTTACGGCCGCTCGCTGGAGTGGGCGACCTCGTGCCCGCCGCCGCGGCACAACTTCCTTGTCCTGCCGCGCATCCGGTCGGAGTCCCCGGCCTTCGATCTGCACCACCCCGAGGTCGTCGGCACCGCGGGAGCCCGGTCGCGGTCGGCGCCGGTGGAGCTCGGGTGACCGCCATGGACGAACGGCCGCCGGGGACCGGTGCCCTGATCAGCGAGCTCGAAGGCCATCTCCTCATCGCGGCCACCCGTGCCGAGGGCCGCGCCGAGGCCGTCCGCCTCACGCGTTCGCTGGCCTGGCTGACGGACACGCAGCGGGAGGAGGTGGAGGCCCGCTACGAGGACAACCACCTTGCCCTCGCGCGGGTTTCATGGGAGCGCACCGCCCGCCGAAGCCGGGAGCTGCGGGCCGAGTACGAGCAGAGGTACCGCTCACTGCGCAGACGGCTGTGCGCGGGATGCCTTCTCGGGACCGCGTTGGCCCTGGCGGCGTTCGTGGTGACGGCCGTGTCGGGGAGGTAGCGCTCAGTGCGGGGCGGGAACCGCTCGGACGAGAGGCTCCGCCGCCTGGAGGAGCATCGGCGAGGCCCGGTCCACGAGGTCGTGCAGGAGGGACAGATGGGCCGCGTCTCCGCCGAGCATGTCCAGGAGCCGGTGGGCCCCGTCACGAAAGCCGTTGATGTCCTCCTCGTACCGGCGGAGCACGTCCGGTGCGAGAAGGATGCCGGTGAGTGCGGCGCGGGCATCGGACGACGTGCGTGCGGCGGCGTGCAGTTCCAGGAGGCGGGCCGTGAACTCGGGGTCGGCGTCCTCCAGGGCGCACGCCAGCAGGTAGGTCACCGTGCCGTTCACGAGGTCTTCGTAGCGGCCGGTCAGGATGTCCTGCTGATCGTTGAACAGCTGCCACAGGATGCCGAAGACGTTGCCGAACTCCCGCCAGAGCTCCACTCTGTCGTGCGGGCGGCCGGCCAGTTGCGCGGCCATGGCGGTGACCATGCTGTACGGCGCTCCGGACTTCCCGAGGTACGCCGCGACCACGGCGTCGCGCGTGGCCGCGCCCAGATCCGCGCGAAGATCCCTCAACTGCCCCTCGGTGGCGTTGATCCAGCACTTCACGATCTCGGCCGACAGCGGGCCGCGCGCCGCTTCGGGGATCCGTGGCGACTGGACGACGAGCAGGGGGAGCGGAATTCCGCCGATGACCGTGGCGAGCAGGGCCTCGCTCTCGCCGAGACCGCCGGCGGCGAGGACGGCCTGACCGTCGGCGAGGTCGTCCAGATAGCACGCGGAGGTCCACCACAGGTCGTGCACGACCGCCAGGGGGACGGCCGGCCCGGTCGTGCCCGTCTCCACGGCGTGGACGATCACCGGCAGCACGGACAGCGGGTAGGCGAACGTCCGGTGCAGCAGGAGTTCGGCGACCGACGCCCGGACCGACTCGGCGGAGGGTCCCAGCAGTTCGAGTGCGGAGTGCCGCTCCGCCTCTATCTCCGCGGACATCTCACGATGCAGATCCATGTACGACTTCGCCCGCACGGAGCCCACCCCCCACCACCGAAATTAATCGAGCACCGATTCGATCATTCGCCAACGTGGCGAGCTAGAGCGATTTTGCGCCATGGCCCGTTCTTTTGCGAGCCCCGGTCCCAGGCTCGGCAGACGGCGAGGGCTTTCGCAGGCCTCGCCTCCTGTGAAGCCGCGGGACGTCGGCCGGGATCGCCGCCATACTGACCGTCGTGCGAGTAGCGATCATGAGCGCGGGTTCACGGGGCGATGTGGCACCGTTCACCGGCCTCGGGCACGGCCTGGTGCGGGCCGGGCACGAGGTCACCCTGGTGACGCACGGTTGCTTCGCGGATCTGGTGTCCGGCTCGGGTGTGGGGTTCCACGCGCTGCCCGTCGATCCACGGGCCGAGCTGGAATCCGCGCGGGGGCAGCGCCTGCACCGCAGCGCCACCGGAGCGGGCAAGATCATCCGGCTCGTCGCGCTGACCCGGGCGCTCGTCGGGCGGCTGAGCGACGGCATGATCGCGGCGGCCCGCTCCAGCGACGTACTCCTGGTGTCCGGTTCCCTGGGGCCGCTCGGGTACGCCGTCGCGGAGGGCCTGGACCTGCCCAGCATGGGAGTTCATCTCCAACCACTCCATCCCACAAGGGAGTTCGCCCCTCCGGTGACCGGTGTCCGCTCATGGGGGCCCACCGTGAACCGGGTGGCCGGCCACGGGGTGAACCTGGCCGCCGAGCGGGTCTTCGCCGAGACCGTGCGGACTCTGAGGAACCGGCTCGGCCTGCCGGCCCTCGGACCGGTCGCGGCGCACCGAGCCCGCGAGCGGCGGGCCTGGCCGGTGCAGCACGGGTTCAGCCCTCTGGTGGTGCGCAGGCCGCGGGACTGGCGGCGCGGGCTCGATGTGTCCGGGTACTGGTGGCCCTACGACGGCGAGGGCGCCCGGCTCCCCTCCGCGCTGCGGGATTTCCTGGACGCCGGCCCGGCTCCCGTCTTCGTGGGCCTGGGCAGCGCCACCGTCCCCGATCCCGGGCGGCTGAGCGCCGAGGTGGTACGGGCCCTGCGGTCCGCCGGACTGCGCGGGGTGATCCAGCGGGGATGGGGTGAACTGCGGGCGGACGGCGACGACATGTTCACGGTCGGCGAGGTGCCGCACTCCGTCCTGTTTCCCCGGATGGCCGCTGTGGTGCATCACGCGGGGGCCGGTACGACAGCGGCGGGGCTACGCGCCGGGGTTCCCGCCGTACCCGTACCGATCCAGTTCGACGAGGGGTTCTGGGCCGCCCGGCTCGTCTCGCTCGGCGTCTCACCCGGCTCCCTTTCGCTCCGGGGGCTGCGCGCCGAACGACTGGCGCCCGCTCTGGTCCGGGCGACCACCGAACCCTCGTACCGTCGGCGCGCGATGGACCTGGCGGAGCGCCTCCGCGCCGAGGACGGGGTGGCGCCGGTCGCGGAGGCGATCGGACGGCTCGGAGGCTGACGAGGACGCGCCCTCACAGGCGCGCGGACGCCTCCGCGGACCGTCCGGGGCCACAGGACACCGAGCGGCCCCCGGACCCTCCCCCCCCCCATCACCTCGGCCATGTGGAGGCGAACCGGGACCGGACCCGGCCCGACCCGTCCGGACCGGACGGGACCGGACCGCCAGTGGATCGACGGTGGATCGACGGCGATCAGCCGAACCGGGCCGCGGCCCAGGCGGCCAGTTCGGTCCGGGCCCCGTTCAGCAGGGCGGAGGACGGGGCGCTCGCCCCGTTCGTGACCAGCGCGTAGTGCACGGTCCCCGGGCCGGGAGCCGTGAGCAGGAGGCGGCGGCTCCCGGTGCCACCCGGCTCGGGAGCCGCGGCGATCGGGGTGGCCGAGGTGTAGGCGGGCGGGGACACCGTCGTTCCGAGGTCGGACACCACCGTCGTGGCCGAGGCCGGGAAAGAGGCCGGCAGGTGGAGTTCGGTGGGAGCGCCGTCGCCGTTCGAGCGCCAGACCGACAGCGCGTACTGCCCTGATCCCACGAGTTGGGAGACCTGCGGCAGGGTCGGGGGAACCGGGTTCCAGGTCAGCGTGGTGGTGCCGTCGCGGGAACGGTCCTCGTAGGTGAAGGCGAGGGTGGAGCCCGCGGTGGCGCTGGGGTAGACGCGGTCCAGGAGCCGGGCGTCCTGGCGCAGCACGGCCGTGCCCGAGTCGTCGAGGCGCACGGCGGAGAGGTCCTCGTCGTTCCAGGCGTCACCCGTGGTCAGGACCTTGCCGGGGTTGTCGTTCATCAGCTCGTGGTGACGGCCGCTGTAGATGTCCCACTGCCATTGGGTACCCGACAGAACCGGCCCCGACGCGGCCGCCCCCGCCCACCAACGGGAGCCCGGGAGACGGGAGTCGAGGGCCTGGTACATCGCCTTGTCGACGGTCGGGGCCTTGTCCGAGACCGTTCCCGAGAGCGGGTGGCCGAACTCGCTGACGACCGCCGCCGTCCCGGCCGCCGAGGCCCGGTCCCGGACCGTGCCGAAGTCCGTGCTGTACTGACCGTCCCCCGCCTTGCCCCACATGAGAATGCCGGAGATGGCCTTCTGGTCGTAGAAGTGGGTGTTGAACACATAGCGGGGGCCGAGTGTGCCGGCGTCGAGCAGCCCGCCCTCCTGCTTCTGCGAGCTGATGTTCGCGTTCCAGAAGAGGTTGGGTTCCACGAAGGCGGGCTTGTCCTGCCAGCCGGCCGCGTCCATGCGGGCACGGAACTTTCCGTAGAACGGCCAGAGCAGGTCGCGTTCCCAGGTACGGCTGGTCTGTCCCGAGTCGTAGGTGCCCGCGTAGGGCTCGTTGTACGGGTCGAAGCCGGCCACGCCCGCGAACTCGGCCGCGGTGAGGTGCTGTCGGACGTACGTCATGGTGGCCTGGGCCGTGGCGAGGAAGGCGTCCTGGAGCCCGTGGGCGTTGTGCCAGAAGTCGTACTGCGCCGCTTTGACGGCACCGTTCTGGGTGATGTTCTGGCCCCAGAAGAGGCAGATGCCGCAGGACTCCTGGGGGTAACCGCCCTCGTTCACGGCCCACTTGGGGGCGCCGTCGCCGGAGTACCAGCTGCCCGTGTTGAAGAGGTGGCGGGAGTAGAGGTCCTGGTGGAAGTCGGGGAAGACACGGAGGCCCGCGTCGAGGAAGGCGCGCATCTGGTCGGTGGCGGCGCCGAGATAGGCGCTGTCGACCTGGCCCCGGGCGGGTTCGGCGTGCGCCCAGGAGAGCAGGAAGCGCACGGAGTTGCCGCCGCCCAGGGCGCGCAGCGCCGTCGCGGACTTCCGTGCGTCGGCGACCGAGGCGAAGGGCAGCCCGCCGTTCTCCTCCAGCTTGGTCTCGCCGGAGACGTTGTAGCCGCGCAGCACGACCTCGCGGCCGAGGCCGTCGGTGAAGCGGCCGTTCGCGACCGTGAGGGTGGCGGCGGGTTCATCGAACCAGAGGGAGTCGGGGAGTCCGTCCGCGGCGGCGGGCCGGGGGCCCGCCGCCGTGAGGAAGCCGGTGAGGAGTACGAGGACGCCGAGCAGACGCGCACGTAACTTCGACATGTTCACAACAGTCCCGCCGGTACCGGGAGGCGTCAACACCCCTGACTCATGAGTAAGTTTCTCGTTTCACCCGCCCAGCCCGCGCACCTCGCCGCACGCCACGTCACTCGCCCCGCCGCCCGCCTCGCCGCACGGCGCCGGAGGACGGTGGCCGGCTCACCCGCCGACCCGGCGCGTCAGGTTCAGCAGGTACTCCTTGCGGTCCAGCGGGTTCAGATCGGTCCGGGGACGGTCCGGGATCGTGCCGTGCGCCGCGGGCGCGTAGTGGTCGAAGGCGCACTCCAGTTCACCCTCGCCTCGCGTCAACCCCGGGAGCTGCTGCTCCAGTTCATGCGTCCGCACCACCGGCAGGACTCCCTCCAGCACACAGGAGGACCCGTGCAGCCGGGTGGTCCGCGGTACGGCGCGCCGTCCGGCCAGCACGGGCAGTACGGCGGCCAGCGTGTCCGCGGGCGCCTCCAGACGGAACTGGTGCATCGGCTCGTACACCTGGCTGCCGGCCTCCCGCAGCGCGTCCATGAGCACCAGCGGGGTGAGGCCCCGGAAGTCGGCACCCGTGCTGGACATGCTCTTGTCGAAGCCCTGGTGGGCGTGGCTCTGGCGTGGCGAATAGCCCGAATGCGTCATCGTGACCGTGCAGTCGGTGACCTGCCAGCCGTGCATTCCTTGCCCCAGCGTCTCCATGACGGTGTCCTCGACCGCCTTGAAGAACGCGTACGGCATCGATCCGAGTTCGACTTCCCGGCGGAACACGACACCGGAACCGATCGGCGCCGGATCGATGCGCAGTCCCACGGTCGCGAGAAACGGGTTGGCGTCCCTTTTGTTGAACTCGACCGACGCGCCGGAGCCGACGGGCCGTTCGACGCAGAGCGGAGTCGTCTCGCGGAACACGACGTCGATGCCGAACTCGTCGGCCAGGGTCGCCTGGATGACTTCCTTCTGCACCTCGCCGTAGAGCGACACGGAGATCTCCCCCCGCACATCGTCCTGCCGGAGATCGATCAGCGGGTCCTGTTCGGCGAGTTGGGTGAGCGCGAGGTGCAACGCGCCCTTCCCGGTGGGGCTGCTGGGAGAGACGACGGTTTCGAGGGTCGGCGGGGCGAAGTGGCGCCCGTCCGTCGGCGTTGTCCGCGGTACGCCGATGGTGTCGCCGATCCGGACCGCGCCGAGTCCCCACAACTTGCCGATGCGCCCGGCGGTCACGCACGCTCCACGGACGTCCGAGCCCTGGTCGAAGACGCTGATCGCGGTGACCTTCCCCTCGTCCCCGCCGCCCAGGGCCAGCCGGTCGCGGGTCCGCAGGGTTCCCGAGAACATCCGCGCGTACGCGATCTTCTCCCCGGCCGCTCCCCGCTCGACCTTGAAGACGGTGCCCGACACCGGGCCGTCGGTGTCCGCCTTCGCGACGGGCAGCAACTCCCGGATCCCGGACATCAGTTCGCCGATGCCCGCGCCCGTCATGGCCGATCCGAAGAACACGGGGTGCACCAGCGCCTCGCCGGTCTGCGTGACCAGAGCGGCACGCAGTCGCTCGTACGACACCCGGTCCTCGACGTACGCGGCCAGCAGATCCTCGTCGTGCTCGGTGAGCGGATCGAGGAGGTGCGGCCGCAGCCGGGCGGCCGGGTGGGCGGTGAAGCGGGCCTCGCGCACGCCTGCTTCGGCGACCTCGCCCATCGGGACGATCGCCGGGGTGAGCCGCTCGGAGATCTTCTCCAGGACGTGGTCACAGCGCGCCCCGCGGCGGTCGATCTTGTTCACGAAGATCAGCGTGGGGATGCGCAACCGCTGGAGCGTCCGCATCAGTACACGCGTCTGCGACTGGACGCCCTCCACGGCCGAGACGACGAGGACGACGCCGTCGAGCACACCGAGCACCCGTTCCACCTCGGCGATGAAGTCCGGGTGGCCGGGGGTGTCGATCAGATTGACGGTGAGGTCGTCGATCGCGAACGAGACGACGGCGGATTTGATCGTGATGCCGCGCTGTCGCTCCAGCGCGAGGGAATCGGTCCGGGTGCTGCCGTCGTCGACGCTGCCGATCTCGTCGATGACCCCGGCCGTGTACAGCAGCCGTTCGGTCAGGCTTGTCTTACCGGCGTCTACGTGCGCCAGAATTCCCAGGTTGAGCATATGCACCGGGCGTCATGTCCTTCGGAGTGTGAGTGATTCCTTCCTGGGTGGACATGAACGGTGTGCGCATTGCTGCTCCTCGGTCCGATGAGCGCGTCCTCCGTAGTGCAGCAGGCGGCCGCCGCCGACGGCAACGCATTAACGCTCGTCCAGAGCCCGCCGCGGAGCGGATCCCGGAGGATGACCGGATCCTTGGGATCCTTGAGACAGACGCACACCGCGGCGAGAGGAGCGGACGATGCGTGAGATCCTCCCGGCGCTGTACGAGTGGTACACGGCCGGATCCCCCTTCGGGCTGGCCACGGTGGTGGCGGTCGACCGCAGCGCTCCCCGCGACCCGGGGGCGGCCATGGCGGTGGGTCCCGACGACGAGGTCGTGGGCAGTGTGTCCGGCGGCTGCGTCGAGGGCGCGGTGTTCGAACTGGCCCAGGAGGTGATCGCCTCGGGCGAGGCGCGCCTGGAGACGTTCGGGTACAGCGACGAGGACGCCTTCGCCGTGGGCCTCACCTGCGGCGGCGAGATCACGCTGCTGGTCCGGAGGGTGTCGCCCTCCGACGATCCGGCCTTCGGCGCGGTGGCCGAGTCGGTGGCCGCGGGCCGCCCGGTGACGATGGCGACGGTGCTCGACGGCCCCGCGCCGCGCGGCGCCACCCTCGCCGTGTGGCCGGACGAGGAGCCGGGGCCGCCCGGCGGGGGTGCTGCCGCGGCTTCCGGCGGGTCGACGACCGAGTCGACCGACTCAGCGACTGCCGGGAAGGCCGACGGGGTGGCGGCCGGAGTGGCCGATGCGACGGAGTCCGGGGCGACCGGCGGGGTGACGGCTGAGGCCGCCGACTCAGTGGCGGCCCGGAAGGCCGACGGGGTGGCGGCCAGGACGGCCGGCGTGACGGAGTCCGGCGTGACGGAGTCCGGCGTGACGGAGTCCGGCGTGACGGAGTTCGGCGTGGCGGGGTTCGGGGATGTTGGTGGAGTGGTCGGTTCGCTTGGGGTGGTGGGGCTGGATGTCGCCGTCAGCGCCGACGCGCGCGGCGAGCTGGCCCAGGGCGCCACCGGGCAACGGCACTACGGCCCGCACGGTGAACGGCGCGAGGACGCCGTCACCGTCTTCCTGCACTCCTTCGCGCCGCCGCCGCGCATGCTGGTCTTCGGCGCGATCGACTACGCGGCCGCCGTGGCCCGCATCGGCGACTTCCTCGGCTACCGGGTCACGGTGTGCGACGCCCGTCCGGTGTTCGCCACGCCGAGGCGGTTCCCGGCGGGCGTGGAGGTCGTCGTGGACTGGCCGCACCGCTACCTGAGCCGCACGACGACCGACGCGCGCACGGTGATCTGCGTCCTGACCCACGACCCCAAGTTCGATGTGCCGCTGCTGGAGGAGGCGCTGCGCCGCCCGGCCGCGTACATCGGGGCGATGGGCAGCCGCCGTACCCACGACGACCGCGTCGAACGGCTGCTCGCGTCCGGGGTGCCGGAACGCGAGCTGTCCCGGCTGCGCTCCCCCGTCGGCCTCGACCTGGGGGCCCGTACGCCGGAGGAGGTGGCCGTGTCCGTCGCCGCGGAGATCGTCGCACTGCGCTGGGGCGGCAGCGGGATGCCCCTGACGGCGACGGGCGGGGCGATCCATCCGCGCTAGCCGTCGGATCAGCCGGCGCGCGGGGGCAGCCGGTGCAGGGTCACCTCGGTGAGCCGGCCGTCGTCGGTCACCGTCGCGGTCATGTACGTGCAGTGCGGCTGGCGTCGGCGGTCGGTCGGCGAGCCGGGGTTGAGCAGCCGCAGGCCGGTCGGCGCGGTGGTGTCCCAGGGGATGTGGCTGTGGCCGAAGACCAGGACGTCGAGGTCGGGGAAGCGTTCCGCGCAGCGCTGCTCGCGGCCCCGCGCGGCGCCGGTCTCGTGGACGACGCCGAGGCGCAGACCGCGCAGCTCGGCGCGGGCGACCTCGGGGAGGCGGGCCCTGAGGCCGGGGCCGTCGTTGTTGCCGTACACCCCGATGACCTTGCGGGAACGGGCTTCCAGCAGGTCCAGGGTGGCGGTGTCCACCCAGTCCCCCGCGTGGATCACGACGTCGGCGAGCGGGAGCTCGGCGAGCAGCGGGTCGGGAAGCACCCTGGCCCGCTTCGGGAGATGGGTGTCGGACAGCAGCAGGAGGCGCACCGCCCCAGGGTGTCACTTCGTCCGTCAGTCCAGCGCGATCTCGGCCCAGACCTGCTTGCCCCCGCTCACCGGCACCGTGCCCCACGTCGCCGACATCGCCTCGACGAGGAGGATGCCGCGGCCCCCGGTGGCCTCCCACCCGATGCTGGTGGGCTTGATCGGCGTACGGGGCGAGTTGTCGGCGACCGCGATGCGCAGGCGGTGGTTGATGAGGGTGAGGTCGAGCCTGACCTGGCCGTCGGTGTGCACCAGGGCGTTGGTGACGAGTTCGGAGACGATCAGCAGGGCGGGGTCCACGTAGGCGTCCACGCCCCAGGTGCGCAGGGCGCGCCGGGTGTAGCGGCGGGCGTGCCGGACGGCCTCGGGGACCCGCCAGACGGTCCAGCTCTCGCGGAGCGGGAGCACCGCCATGCCGTCGTAGCGCATCAGCAGGAGCGCCACGTCGTCGCTGCGGTTGGCGCCCGTGAGCAGCCCGTCGGCGACCAGACCGAGGTGGTTCGGGTCGGCGTCGGCCAGGCCCGCGGCGAGCCGGTTCAGGCCGTCCTCGATGTCGACCTCGACGGACTCGACGAGACCGTCCGTGGTCAGCGCCACGATGGTACCGGGCTGGAACCGCAGCGGGCTCATGGGGAAGTCGGTCTGCCGGATGACGCCGAGGGGTGGCCCGACCTCCGATTCGGGGACCTCGGTACGGCCGTTCGGGTGACGCAGCACCGGCGGGATGTGTCCGGCGCGCACATACCAGGCGGACCCCTCCTCCATGTCGACGTCGACATAGCAGCAGGTGGCGAAGAGGTCGGTCTCCAGATCGAGCAGGAGCCGGTTGGCGTGCGAGACCACCACGTCCGGAGGATGCCCCTCCACCGCGTAGGCGCGCAGGGCGGTGCGCATCTGTCCCATGAGGGTCGCGGCCGAGGCGTTGTGCCCCTGGACGTCGCCGATGACGAGGGCGACGTGGTTGTCGGGCAGCGGGATCACGTCGTACCAGTCGCCGCCGACGTCCAGGCCCGACGTGGTCGGCAGATAGCGGGCGACGGCGACCGCGCCGGGCAGCCGGGGCAGCCGGCGCGGCAGCAGGGTCCGCTGGAGCATGCCGATCAGTTCGTGCTCGGCGTCGAAGGCGTGGGCGCGCACCAGGGCCTGCCCGGCGAGGCCGGCGGAGGCGGTGAGCAGGGCGCGCTCGTCGGGGCCGAAGTCGTGCGGGGCGTCCCAGCCGATCAGGCAGGCGCCGGCCATGCGTCCGCCCGCCGGCAGCGGCAGGACGGCGAGGCCGCCGGGGCCGACGTCGGCGAGCGCGGCCTCCAGGTCCGCGCCCGCGGGCCAGATGGCGGGGCGCCCCTCGGTGAGGGCCGCCGCGAGCGTGGGCATGGCCCGGACGGGGGCGTCGGGCCACTCCGAGCGCCATTCGCTGCGCCACAGCTCCGGCCAGTACTCCGGCTCGGGCGGGTCCAGCAGCGTGACGACGAGGCGGTCGCCCTCCAGTTCGGCGACGGCGACCCGGTCGGCCTGGAGGGGTTTGCGTAGTGCGGTGACGACGGCCTGGCCTACATCACGGACGGTGCCGGCGGTCGCGAGGGCGGCCGCGAGCCGCTGGACGCGGCCCACGTCGTTCAGGCCGGAGCGCAGCTTGGAGGCGTCGGAGACGGTGCCCACGAGCCGTGCGGGGCGGCCCTCTCCGGAGGGCAGCAGGCGGGCGCGCAGCCGGAGCCACTTGTGTCCCCCGGAGGGCTGGAGGATGCGGAACTCCAGCTCGCGTTCACCGATCGACATGTGGTCCGGTTCCACCGCGGACATCAGCGAGGGGAGGTCCTCGGGCACGGTCATGGACAGCAGGGTCTCGACCTTGCCGTCGAACGCGGTGGAGCTCAGCCCGAACAGGTCGAGCACCTCGCCGTCGACCTCGACGTGCCCGGTGTCCATGGAGAGGCTGAAGGAGTTGGCGGGCAGGTCGGCCGCGTCGTCCGGCAGCGGGGGCGGCGGGCAGACGACGGCGTCGGCGAGCATCCCCAGGCAGACCCGGTCCTCGGGGCCGAAGCCTCGCGGGCTCTCGCTGACGGCGACCAGGCAGCCGGTGTCCCGCAGGGGCAGGACGGCCAGGGAGAAGTCCTGGGAGGACAGCCGCCGGGCGTCGGCGCAGCGGGCGGCCTCCTCCGGTCCGAGCCAGCTCGGCTCCTCGGAGCGCAGGGCCGCGGCGGCCGGGGAGCCGCCGGACAGGGGGTAGCTGTCGCGGAGCCCGTACAGCGTCCTGGGCACCCCCGCGGACTCGGCCAGATGCAGCTCGTCGGCGCTCACGTTCGGTGAGTACACGGCGGCGACGGTCGCACCGGTGAAGACGAGTGCCTGTTCGAGCAGACGGTGCAACCGTTCGCGCGGGTCGAGGTCCGCGGTGAGCGTCTTCAGGGCGAGTTCGGCGCGCGACGTTCTCGTTTCGCGTTCCGCAGCACCCTCACTGACCACGTCCGCAATTACAGCGCTTCCGGGGCTCCGGCGCAGCCCCTGCGACCGTTCCGAACCCGTGGGGCCTGCGAAGGAGCCCATACGGGACAGCCTATCGAACTAAATCGAACTCATCTTGATTCAGGCGTTTCGCGCGGTCACCTCGTGGGCGATCTCGCGACAGGCGTGACGGTCCGTGCCCCCGGCCGAGTGGAGGGCTCGGCTCGCCGTGCGCGATGGGCGTTCACGAGGGAGCCTTGATCCCTGGAAGGCCGGAGGCCGGCAGCGGCCCCGCGAGGAGGTGGTCGGCGTGTCCGACGGGCAGGGGGCCGCACAGGCGCCGGCGAGTCGGCCGGCCCCGGTGGGACGGCCGCTGCTGTCGCTGACGCTGGCCGCGATGCTCGACGACGTGCACGCCCACTCGGGAGCGGTGTACCTGCTGGCGTCCCACGAGCCGGTGCTGGAGATGGCCGTCTCCGCCGGGCTGCCGAGGGCGTTCGCCGCACCCTGGGAGCGCGTCGGTCTCAGCGCGCCGATCCCGGTCGCCGAGGCGGTACGGGAGCGGCGGCTGATCTGGGTGGGGGGCGAGCACGAGATGGCCCGCCGGTACCCCCGGATCGCGCTGGTGCTCCCGTATCCCTTCGCGCTCGCGGCCCTGCCGGTGGCGACCGCGACCACCGTGTTCGGCGCCGCCTACGTGACATGGCCCGGCTCGCACCCGCCGGATCTCTCCGACCGGGAGCGGGAACACCTCACCGCCGCCTGCGACCGGCTCGCGCTGCGGCTGGAGCGGGCCGCCGAGGATCACCGCCCGATACGACACGAGCCCGACCTGCTCACCCCGACCGCGGCCGCGTCGGCGGGCACGCTCGGCACGGTGGAGGCCACGCGGATGGTGGCGCGCCTGCCGTACGGGCTGTGCTCGCTCGATCTGCACGGGCGGGTCGGGTTCGCCAACGCCGCGACCGCCGAACTGCTCGACGTGCCCGTCAGCCGCCTCCTGGGCACCCAGCTGTGGGCGGCCGTGCCCTGGCTGAACGACCCGATCTACGAGGACCGCTACCGGGCGGCGCTGATCAGCCAGCACGTGACCTCGTTCGTCGCGCTGCGCCCGCCCGGCGACTGGCTGTCGTTCCGCCTGTATCCGAGCACGACCGGACTGAGCGTCCGCATCTCGCGGGCCCGGCCGGTGTCCGAGATGACCCGGGCGGGGCCGCAGCGGCGCGACGGCAGCCCCCGCCTGGTGACGATCTCCCATGTGCTGAGTCTGGCGAGCGCGCTGACCGAGGCGGCGGGCGTCCAGGACGTGGTGCAGCTGGTCGCGGACGAGATCTCGCCCGCCGTCGGCAGTCAGGCCCTGGTCGTCCTCGGCAGCCGGGCCGGCCGCCTGCACGTGCTCGGGCATCGCGGCTATCCGGACGCGCACGTCGTGGAGCGCTTCGACGGGCTGCCGCTGAGCGAGCAGACCCCGGGCACCCAGGCGCTGAACAGCGGTGTGCCCGCCTTCTTCGACTCGCGCGAGCAGCTGGAGCGTCTGTATCCGTCGCGGAACGCGACACCCGACGGCATGGGCGCGTGGGCGTATCTGCCTCTGATCGCCTCCGGCCGACCGGTGGGCACCTGCGTCCTCGGGTACGCGCAGTCGCACCACTTCGCGGCCGACGAGCAGGCCGTGCTGACCAGTCTGAGCGGGCTGATCGCGCAGGCCCTGGAACGCGCCCTGCTGTACGACGCGAAACTCCAGCTGGCTCAGGGTCTCCAGGCCGCGCTGCTGCCGAGCTCGCTTCCGCCGCTGGCGTCGATCGAGGCGGCCGCGCGCTATCTGCCGGCCACCCAGGGCATGGACATCGGCGGGGACTTCTACGACCTGGTGTCCTCGCACGGCCGGGCGGCGGCGGTGATCGGGGATGTGCAGGGGCACAACGTGACGGCCGCGGGCCTGATGGGGCAGATCCGCACCGCCGTACGCGCGTACACGGCGGTCGGCCAGGCGCCGGAGGAGGTGATGAGGAGCACCAACCGGCTGCTCATCGACCTCGGCACCGAGCTGTTCGCCAGTTGTCTGTATCTGCGCCTGGACCCGGCACGCGGGGTGGCCGTGATGGCCCGCGCCGGGCATCCGCCCCCGCTGCTGCGCCGGCCGGACGGCAAGGTCAAGGTGCTCGACCTGGCCGGCGGGCCGCTGCTCGGGATCGACGCCGACGCCACCTATCCGACGACGGAGGTGCCGCTCGTCCCCGGGTCCGTGCTCGCGCTCTACACCGACGGTCTGATCGAGTCCCCCGGTGTCGACATCGAGGTTGCCCTCGCCGACCTCGGGCGACGGTTCGCCGCGGCCGGGGACCAGCCCCTGGACGAACTGGCCGACACGCTGCTCCAGCGGGGCCAGGAGGCAGGTCAGGAGCGGCCCGACGATGTCGCCCTGCTGCTGCTGCGGGTACGGCCGCTCGGCTGACACGGCTGGCGAAAGCCGATACGGCTCACCGAAGGGGAGCCGTCCGATCCTGGAAAGGGAGCGGTCCGACCCTCCCGCCGGAGGGCCGGACCTTTCCACTGCCGACCGGAATTCCCTGTTCCGTTGGCCGAGTCAGTGGTTCTTGACCGCCGGTTCCTCCGGCTTCATCAGGGGGTGGTCACCATCCGGAGCCGTCGTCCGCGGCGGCTCCGGACTGGTCGTGGCCCGCACCGGCCTGGTCGTCGGCACCGGCCTGATCGTCAGCACCCGCCCCTGCCTGGTCGTCGGCTCCGGCTCCTGCCTGGTCGTCGGCTCCGGCGCCCGCCTCGTCACCGGCGCCCGCCGGGTCACTGGCGCCCGCGCTCGGGTCCACCGCGCCGCCCGCTCCGGCGTCACCCGCTCCGGCGTCACCCGCTCCGGCGTCTCCCGCTCCGGCGTCTCCCGCGCCCAGCGTCGCGCCGGTCGCCTCCAGCGCGGTGGTGACCGGCTGGAAGAAGGTCTCGCCGCCGACGGTGCAGTCGCCGCTGCCGCCCGAGGTCAGGCCGATCGCACTGCCGTCCTGGGTGAACAGCGAGCCACCGCTGTCGCCCGGCTCGGCGCACACATCGGTCTGGATGAGGCCGGTGACCGTGCCCTCCGGGTAGTTCACGGTGGCGTCGAGGCCGGTGACGTTGCCGTCGTTGAGACCGGTGGTGCTGCCCATCCGGAAGACCTGCTGGCCCACGGCGGCGTCGGCGGCCTGGTTGATCTGGACGGTCTTCCCGTCGCCGACGTTGACCACGCTGTTGGCCTGCGTGTTCGGGTCGTCGTACTTGACGAGCGCGAAGTCGCCGTCACCGGGGAAGGTGGCCTGGTCGACGGTGGCGATCGCCGCGCCGTCCTGAGCGTCCGACCACTGGGCGGCGGCGACACCGCAGTGACCCGCGGTGAGGAAGGCGGGACTGCCGTCGCCCGCGGTGACGTTGAAGCCGAGTGAACAGCGCGCGCCACCGCCGAAGATGGCGTCGCCGCCGTCGACGAAGGTCTTGAAGGTGCCCGCGGACTTCTTGACGGTCGCCACGTCGGAACCGAGGCCCTTGACGGTCGACTCCAGCGTGTCCCACTTGTCGCCCGTGACGGTGGAGTCGGCGGTCACGCGGATCTCGTTGGTCTTCGGGTCCACGGACCACGCCGTGCCCGGAATCGTCGCGTCCGCCTTCAGCGTCTTGGCGGCGGCCTGCAGCGTTGAGGTGCTGTTCTGCACCTGGTGCGCCACGGCTCCGGCCTTCTCGATCTGGTTGACGACATTGCTGTTGTTACCGACGACGTTGATGATGATCTGCTGCTTCGACGCGTCGTAGTACGACCCGGCGAAAGCGTCGCCCAACTGGGAGGCGAGCTGCGAGGCGACGTCCGAGACATCGCCCGCCTTGAAGGTTCTGGGAGAGGCGTCGTCCCCGTTCGACTGCGAGGCGTTGGCGTTGGGCAGCAGCAGAGCCGCTGCTCCGAGCGCTGCAACGCTGCCCACCGCGATGGCGGCCTTGCGCTTGGGTATCCGTTTGTGGCTCAACTCTTGACCTCCTGGGGACGGGGTCGATGCCGCCGTCCGGCAGCTGACTGGGGGGCGCCTGGTTGCCTGTTGATACGCGTGGGTCGCCCGGGGTGTTCAACTGCCATTGCAAATTGCGGGAGTTAGCCGAGCCAAAGGCGTTGATTGCGGAGACAATCGGGCCTTTCCCGCCTCGCGCGGCCGTGCGCGGACCGGCGGCCCGAAGGGGGAACAATGCCTCGCATGACGACGACGTTGACCCTCGCAGAAGCCGACAAGATCCTCGCCGACAACTTCGCTCCCTGGGTGCTCGACCTCGGCCTGTCCGTGGCGGAGCTGGACAGCCACCGTGCCGTCCTGCGGCTGCCGTGGTCCGCGCGGCTGGCCCGGGAGGGCGGTGGCCTGTCCGGCCAGGCCCTGATGGCGGCCGCCGACACGGCGACGGTGATCGCGGTCTCCGCGGCCCGCGGTGCCTTCGTCCCCATGACGACGGTTCAGCAGTCCACGAGTTTCCAGCGGGCGGTGACGGACGCGGACGTACTGATCGAGGCGGTCCTCACCAAACTGGGCCGCCGTATGGCCTTCGCGGACATCACGATGACGGCCGAGGGGTCGACGGAGATCGCGGCACGGGCGAGCACGGTGTACGCGATCCTCGGCTGACCGACGACGGCCGCGCCACGGTGCGACACACTCCCCCGCCCGGCGCATCGAGTTCACGCCCCAGCCCGGCGCATGGAGTTCGCGCTCCCGCCCGGCCGACGCACTCCGCCGGACCGCCTCCCCCGCCAGTACACCGTGCGACCGATCGGCGACGCTCCGTCGCCGCTCGGGAACGGAATCCCGGATTCAGCGAATCTGCACAGCCCATGCTCAAGGAAGTCACCGCCTGCGGAGGATCTGCACAGGCGCACGCCCCCCCTGCGCGCCATTGGGCCGGGACTGTCCCATTCGGCCGGGGAGTAGCAAGGCCTCGCGTGGATCGATGCCGCGCAGCATGTGAAGAAGTCGCCGCAGAGGCGTGTGGGCGCCTGCACGGTTCCCCGCCAGTGGAGCGCAAGTGCGCAGGTGGGAGCCCTGGTTGATTGGAAGCGCGCCCTCCGGACGTGCTTTGATCCGTTGCACCGCGGAGGTCGCAGCAGTGCTCCCGGGAACGGGAGCCGCACCCCTGCGGTGGCGGCCGTCATCTGTCCCCCAGAGGGGGCCGCTCTCCCCCTTGTGAATATCCATATGAAGGGAAGTTCCATCATGAACTCCACCCCCCGTGTCGAGACCGCCGAGATCTCGGACGCCGACCTCGACAACGTCTCCGGTGGCCTCGCACTGAACGCCGTCGGCACCGTCACCGGTCTGGTGGACGGCGTTGCCCCGGTCTCCGGCATCCTGGGCACGGCCGTCGGCACCGTCGAGGGTGTGACCGGCCTGAACACCGCCCCGGTCACCGGCCTGGTCGCCGGTCTCTGATCGCGTTTCACGCCGCCGAGTCCCGGAACCGCCCCACCGGTTCCGGGACTCTCGGGTGCCGTAGACCTCTCTGACAGGTGAGGGAAGTCCCGTGCAGTTCCGTCAACAGGCCCTCGCCAAGCTGCGGTCGCCCGAAGAGCTCGACCTTCCGGTGCGCTTCGCCCGCCCCCAGGGCTGGCTCGTGCTGTCCGTGACGATCGTCGCCATGGCCGCCGCGTCCGTGTGGGCCGTGACCGGCACCGTCGCCTCCACCGTCGGCGCGCCCGCCGTCCTCACCCATGGGGAGGGCAGCTACATCCTGCAGAGCCCTGTCGCCGGCCAGGTCACCGCGGTCCTCGCCGAGGAGGGCGAACGGCTCCCCGCGAACGCCCCCGTACTGAAGGTGCGTACGGCACAAGGGGAGACCGCGGTCGTCCGTACGGTCGCCGCGGGCCGCGTCACCACGCTAGCCGCCACCATCGGCGCCATCATCTCGACCGGCGCGAACGTCGCGGCCGTGGAGAAGGTCGCCCACCCCGACGACCCGCTGTACGCGACGGTGTACGTCTCCGCGGGAAGTGCCGCCACGATTCCCGCGGACGCCGCCGTCGACCTCACCGTCCAGTCGGTGCCGGCCCCCCGGTTCGGAGTGCTGCGCGGCCATGTGAGGACGGTGGGCCGGAGCGTGCAGAGCCGGCAGCAGATCGCCTCCTACCTGGGCGACGACCAGTTGGGCGAGCAGTTCACGGACAAGGGCAGGCCGGTGGCCGTCCTGGTCCGGCTCGACCGTTCGTCCACCACCAAGAGCGGCCTGAAGTGGTCGTCGGCCGGCGGGCCGCCCTACGCGATCACCTCCATGACCCTGGCCACGGCCTCGATCCGGCTGGCCGACCAGCGCCCCGTCGATTGGCTCCTGCCGTGACCACCGCACCGGACACCCGGCACAGACGGCGCGCCGCCCCGCCCCGGCGCGGTGTTCCCAAGGGCCGGGGCAAGAACGTCCGCACCCCCGGCGTGCTCCAGATGGAGGCCGTGGAGTGCGGTGCGGCTTCCCTCGCCATGGTGCTCGGCCACTACGGCCGGCACATCCCGCTCGAAGAGCTGCGCATCGCCTGCGGTGTCTCACGGGACGGTTCACGCGCCAGCAACCTGCTGAAGGCGGCGCGTAGTTACGGCCTGACCGCCAAGGGCATGCAGATGGACACGGCCGCGCTCGCCGAGGTGCGGGCGCCCGCGATCCTGTTCTGGGAGTTCAACCACTACGTCGTGTACGAAGGCATGGGCCGCCGCTTCGGGCGCCGGGGCGTGCACATCAACGACCCCGGCAAGGGCCGCCGTTTCCTGCCGATGGAGGACTTCGACACCAGCTTCACCGGAGTGGTCCTGGTCATGGAGCCGGGTCCCGACTTCCGCAAGGGGGGCCGCAGACCGGGGGTACTGGGGGCCATGCCGGCCCGGCTGCGCGGCACTTCGGGCACGATGCCCGCCGCGGTGCTGGCGAGTCTGCTCCTGGTGGCGGTCGGCGCGGCGGTGCCCGCGCTCAGCCGGACGTTCATCGACCAGTATCTGATTGGCGGTCAGAGTTCGCTGCTCGGCGTCCTGTTCGCGTCGATGGGCGCCTCCGTGCTGCTGACGGTGGCGCTGACCTGGTTGCAGCAGGCGAATCTGCTGCGTGGCCGTCTCATCTCCTCGACGCTCTCCAGCGCCCGCTTCCTGCGCCATCTGCTGAGGCTGCCGGTCACCTTCTTCTCCCAGCGCAGCCCGGCCGACCTGGTGCAGCGGCTCCAGTCGAACGACGCGGTGGCCGAGACCCTGGCCCGCGATCTCGCGGCCGCCGGTGTCGACGCGATCGTCGTCGTCCTGTACGCCGTGCTGCTGTACACGTACGACCCGCAGCTGACGGCCGTCGGCATCGGTGTCGCGCTGCTCAACGTGGTGGCGATGCGGGTGGTGATCCGGCTGCGCGCGACCCGCACCGCCAAGCTCCGGGCGGACACCGCCCGGCTGACCAACACGGCGTACACCGGGCTCCAGTTGATCGAGACGATGAAGGCCACCGGCGGCGAGGACGGCTACTTCCGCAAGTGGGCCGGACAGCACGCCACCACGCTGGAGGAGCAGCAGCGCCTCGGGGTGCCGAGCGCCTGGCTCGGGGTCGTCGCGCCGACGCTCGCGATGCTCAACAGCGCGCTGATCCTGTGGATCGGCGGTCTGCGGGCGGTCGAGGGGCATGTCTCCGTGGGTCTGCTGGTCGCGTTCCAGGCGCTGGTGACCCGGTTCACCGCGCCGATCACCCGGCTCAACGGCGTCGCGGGCCGCATCCAGGACTTCGCCGCCGACGTGGCCCGTCTCAAGGACGTCGAGAACTTCCGCACCGACCCGCTCTACGCCCGCTCGGGCACCGGCGATTCCACCCGGCGCCTGCGTGGCCATGTCGAGCTGGAGAACATCACGTTCGGCTACAGCCCGCTCGACAAGCCCCTGCTCACCGGGTTCTCGCTGACGGTCGGCCCGGGTCAGCAGGTCGCGCTGGTCGGCGGCTCGGGCAGCGGCAAGTCGACGGTGTCCCGGCTCATTTCGGGGCTCTACGCACCGTGGGAGGGCACGATCCGCATCGACGGCCGGCGCCTGGAGGACATCCCGCGCGGCGCGCTCGCGGCATCCGTGTCCTTCGTCGACCAGGACGTCTTCCTCTTCGAGGGGACGGTCCGCGACAACGTGGCGCTGTGGGATCCGTCGGTCCCGGACGACGCGGTGGTCGCCGCCCTTCAGGACGCGGCGCTGTACGACGTCGTGACGCGCCGACCCGGCGGCATCCACAGCCGGGTCGAGCAGGACGGGCGGAACTTCTCCGGCGGCCAGCGTCAACGCCTGGAGATCGCGCGGGCGTTGGTGCGCAGGCCCAGCATCCTGGTGCTCGACGAGGTGACCAGCGCTCTGGACGCGGAGACGGAGCAGACCGTCATGGACAACCTGCGCAGGCGAGGCTGCGCCTGTGTGGTGATCGCCCACCGGCTGAGCACCGTGCGGGACAGCGACGAGATCGTCGTACTCGAGCACGGCACGATCGTGGAACGCGGGCGGCACGAGGCACTGGTGGCGGCCGGCGGTCCGTACGCCGCGCTGGTCAGGGAGCGATGAGATGACCACGGTTCACGAGGGCGTCCACGAGGGGGACGTCGTGCTCGGCGCGCTCGGCGGCATGGGCACGCCGGTCGACTGCGCGGGGCTGAGCCGCCTCGATCTGGAGGGTCCGCAGGTGCTGTGGCTGGTGGCCGCGGGCGCCATGGACCTGTTCGCGGTCGACGCCGCGCAGCAGGGTCACTGGCATCACCTCGGTCGGCTCGAAGCGGGCTCCCTGCTGCTCGGCCCGGTGCCGGGTCCCCAGCACACCCTGGTCGGGCGGCCGTTGCGCGACTGCGTCGTGCGCAGGATCGGGTTGCGGGAGCTGTACCAGTCGGCCGACACGGCGACCTGGTCGTACGACGAGTACGGCAATCCGCGGTACGTGCCGCCGACGTCGAGCCCGCTGGAGTACGCCCTCGCCCTCGGGGTCGGACGCAGCCTGTCCATCCTCTTCCAGGCCCCGATGGCGACGGAGAACGCGGCGGCGCCCACCGACGACGACGTGTTCTGGATGCAGGTCCCGCCGGGAAGTGTGCAGTACGGCTCCCTGTACGGGGCCGAGGCGGCGGCCGACCTGCTGATGGACTCCGGTGTCTGGCAGGGCATGGTCGACCACCAGTTCCGGCTGCTGTCCACCTTGGACCGGTGGATCGAGCAGGTGGAGGCCGGTCACGAGGACCGTACGGCGGCGGGCATCAAGGCCGGTGAGGCCGTTCGCGCCCAGGCCGACCGCACGCTGCTCGCCTCGATCGGCAGGTCGTCGGCCGAGCGCCCGACCGCGGCCGACGCGGACGCCTCGTACGCGGCCTGCGCGCTGGTCGCCCGCGCGGCCGGGATCACCCTCGCCGAGCAGGCGCGGAGCGGGACGGAGAGCGACCGGCTCGACCCCGTGGAGCGGATCGCGCTCGCCTCGCGCGTCCGTACCCGTGCCGTACGTCTCGACGGGCGCTGGTGGCGCGACGACATCGGGCCGCTGGTCGGCCACCGGGCGGTGTCCGGCGCACCGGTCGCGCTGTTGTGGCGGCGCGGCGGATATGTGGCCGTGCAGCCGTCGTCCGGTCGGGAGACGCCTGTCGAGAAGGCCAACGCGGCGGAGTTTGAGGCGCAGGCCGTGATGTTCTACCGTCCGCTGCCAGAGCGGAGACTGAGCCCGCTGAGGCTGCTGCGGTTCTGTCTGACGGGCACCGGCGGAGATCTGCGCAATCTCGCGATCAGCGGTCTGGTGACCGTGGCGATCGGCGCGCTGGTGCCGATCGCGACCGGCAAGGTGCTCGGCGAGTACGTGCCGAAGGCCCAGCACGGCCTCATCGTGCAGGTCTGTCTCGCGCTGATGGTCACCAGTGTCGTGTCGGCGGCGTTCATGCTGTTGCAGAACCTGAGCCTGCTGCGGATGGAGGGCCGGATCGAGGCGAGCCTCCAACCCGCCGTGTGGGACCGGCTGTTGCGGCTGCCGACGGCGTTCTTCGCCTCCCGCTCGACCGGTGAGCTGGCCGGCGCCGCGATGGGCATCAGCGCGATCCGCCGACTTCTCGCGGGTGTCGGCCCGACGCTCGCGCAGGCGGGCACGGTCGGCGCGATGAACCTGGGCCTGCTGCTCTGGTACAGCGTGCCCATGGCGCTGGCCGCGATCGGCATGCTCGTGGTCATCGCGGCGGTGTTCCTCGGTCTCGGTCTGTGGCAGGTGCGCCGGCAGCGCCATCTGGTGGTGCTGAGCAACAAGCTCAACAACCAGGCCTTCCAGACCCTGCGCGGACTGCCCAAGCTGCGGGTCGCGGCGGCCGAGAACTACGCGTACGCGGCCTGGGCGGGCGAGTTCGCCCGCAGCCGTGAACTCCAGCGGCAGGTCGGACGCATCAAGAACCTGACGACGGTGATGGGCGCGGTGTATCTGCCGCTGTGCTCCCTGCTGATGTTCATGCTGCTGGCGGGTCCGGCGCACGGCTCGCTGTCGGCCGCCGGCTTCCTCACCTTCAACACGTCGATGACGATGCTGCTGACCTCGGTCACCCAGATCACCGGCGCGTTCGTCTCGGCGGCGGCCGCGCTGCCGATGTTCGAGGAGATCAGGCCGGTGCTCGACGCGACGCCCGAGGTTCGCGTGGGGAGCACCCGTCCCGGCGTGCTGTCCGGCGGGATCGAGGCGCGGCGGCTGTCGTTCCGGTACGCCGACGACGGTCCGCTGGTCCTCGACGACGTGTCGTTCGACATCCGGCCGGGCGAGTTCGTGGCGATCGTCGGACCGAGCGGCTGCGGCAAGTCCACCCTGCTGCGGCTGCTGATCGGCTTCGACAGGCCGGTGTCGGGCAGTGTGCTCTACGACGGCCAGGATCTGGGAGCGCTCGACCAGTCCGCCGTACGCCGTCAGTGCGGGGTGGTGCTCCAGCACGCGCAGCCGTTCACCGGGTCGATCCTCGACTGTATCTGCGGCACCGAGCCGTACACGCCGGAGGAGGCGATGGCGGCGGCCGAGATGGCGGGTCTGGCCGAGGACATCAGGCGGATGCCGATGGGGCTGCACACGCTCGTGTCGGGAAGTGGCGCGATCTCGGGCGGCCAGCGCCAGCGTCTGATGATCGCCCAGGCGTTGATACGACGGCCGCGCATCCTCTTCTTCGACGAGGCGACCAGCGCTCTCGACAACGCGACGCAGCGCACGGTGATCGAGAGCACCAAGGCGCTCGACGCCACCCGGGTCGTGATCGCTCACCGGCTGTCGACGGTGCTGGACGCGGACCGTGTGATCGTGATGGAGGACGGCCGGGTCGTCCAACAGGGCCCGCCCGCACAGCTGTTGGCGGACACGGGCGGGCGGCTGCACGAGCTGGTGCGGCGGCAGCTGTGAGCGGTCAGTCCGTCTCCGGGACCGGGGCGCCGGAGGGGACACCCGCCTCGACATAGCGGCGGTAGATCTCTTTCCAGGGCGCGTTCCCTCCGGCGTGCGGGCCGCCGGACCGCTCGCCGCGTGCCGCCGCGTCGAGTGCGGTGAGGCACACCTCCCAGCCGGCGCCGTTGCGGGCGGCCGTGTTCCGCTCGTCGAGCACGTTGGTGAGCGTGAAGCGGGTACGCCCGCCGTCGAGGACTTCGAGGTCGAAGCGCAGTTCGTCGCCGCCCCACTCGAAGGAGAGGTGGCGGGGCGGGTCGACGGCGAGGACACGGCCCGTCGATTCCGGCATGTTCGGATCACCGGTGAAGGTGATCGTGCCGCCGGGGCGCAGCTCCATCTCGGCGCGGGAGGGGAACCACGCGGCCAGCTCGTCGGGGTCGGTCACGAACCGCCAGACCCGGTCGGCGGGATGGTCGTAGGTGCGGCTGAAGCGGACGGCGGGGCGGCCGTCGTCCAGGGTGAGGTACGTCCCGGTGAGGGCGGTGGGTTCGGCGGACATGGTGGCTCAGTCCTTCGGTGCGAGTGCCTTCGGTGCGGGTGCTTCGCCGAGCGGCTGCCGTCGTTCGTGCGGGAACGGCTCTTCGGGGTGGTCCGACGGCTCACCCGCCACACGGTCCGGGTCCCCGTCCAGGCGGCGGCCGAGGGCGTCCAGGCTCTCGTTCCAGAGCTTGCGGTACGGGGCGAGCCAGGCGTCGAGTGCGGCGATCGGGGCCGGGTCGAGGGCGTAGACCCGGCGTTGCGCGTCCTGTCGTACCCGGACGAGCCCCGCGTCGCGCAGCACCCGCAGATGCTTCGAGGTGCCCGGCTGACTGAGCCCGCACGCCTCGACGATCTCACCGACGGCCCGTGGCCGCTCCAGGAGCAGCGCGACGATGGCCCGCCGGTGGGGGTCGGCGAGGGCGGCCCAGAGGGAGGCGTCGGACATGGCTCTAATATGCCTCTGAAGTTATATGAACGTCAAGGAATGCGTGGGACGCACCTCACACCCGGCCACCTAGCGAAACGTTGCCGTTTCGCTCGACGGGGGCTAGCCTCGGAACGTCGATGTGTACGAAACCGTTTCGTTTACGTGCACGCAACGAGCAACTTCCCTGGAGTGCTTCTCCCATGTCCCAGACCCTGACCAAAGGCACCGGCACGGGTGCCGCGGACGTGACGTCCGCGCCTTCGTCGAAGCGGCGATGGTGGATCCTCTCGATCATCGGCATCGCGCAGCTGATGGTGGTCCTCGACGCCACCATCGTGAACATCGCCCTGCCCTCCGCCCAGGCGGACCTCGGCTTCTCCGACGGCAACCGGCAGTGGATCGTCACCGCCTACTCGCTGGCCTTCGCCTCCCTGCTGCTGCTCGGCGGGCGCATCGCCGACCTCTTCGGACGCAAGCCCGCCTTCCTGGTCGGTGTCGCGGGATTCGCCGGGGCCTCCGTCCTCGGCGGCGCCTCGACCAGCTTCGGGATGCTGGTCACCGCCCGCGCACTGCAAGGCGTGTTCGGCGCCCTCCTCGCGCCGGCCGCCCTCTCCCTGCTGAACACGACGTTCACCGACGCCAAGGAGCGCGCCAAGGCGTTCAGCGTGTACGGCGCGATCGCCGGCGCCGGTGGCGCGGTGGGCCTGCTGCTCGGCGGTGTCCTGACCGACGCCCTCGACTGGCGCTGGACGCTGTTCGTCAACCTCGTCTTCGCGGTCGTCGCCTTCGCCGGCGGCTGGGTACTGCTGAGCGGTCACCGGGACGCGGCGAACTCCAAGCTCGACCTGCCAGGCACCCTGCTGGTCTCCACCGGTCTCTTCGCCGTGGTCTTCGGCTTCTCCAACGCCGAGACGCACGACTGGAGTTCACCGGCCACCTGGGGCTTCCTCGTCGCGGGCGGAATCCTGCTGAGCGCGTTCACCTGGTGGCAGACGCGGGCGAAGCACCCGCTGCTCCCGATGCGCGTCCTGCTCGACCGCAACCGGGCCGCCTCCTTCCTCGCGGTGCTCATCACCGGCGCGGGCATGTTCGGCGTCTTCCTCTTCCTCACCTACTACCTGCAGCTGAACCTCGGCTTCAGCCCCACCAGGACGGGTGTGGCGTTCCTGCCGATGATGGCGGCCCTGATGGTCATGGCCCAGGTCTCCACCACGGTCCTGGTGCCCCGGATCGGTCCGAAGGCGGTCATCCCGGCGGGCTTCGCGGTCGCCGCGCTCGGCATGGCCTGGCTGACCGGTATCGGCGTCGACTCGTCCTTCTCGACCGACGTCCTGCCGCAGCTGCTCCTCATCGGCGCCGGACTCGGCATGGTGATGCCGCCCGCCATGTCGCTGGCCACCAGCGGGATCGCTCCCGAGGACGCGGGCGTCGCCTCCGCGACCGTCAACACCATGCAGCAGGTGGGCGGTTCGATCGGCACCGCGCTGCTGAACACGCTGGCCGCGAGCGCCGCGACCAGCTACCTCGTCGGCAAGGACCCGACGGACAAACTGGTCCGGGCCCAGTCCACGATCGAGAGCTACACCACCGCCTTCTGGTGGTCGGCCGGCTTCTTCGCCGCCGGAGCTCTCATCGCGCTCGCGCTCTACCGCCGCGGCAAGCCGGTCCAGGACCCGGACGCCGCACCGGCCGTCCACATGTGATCGTGTCCTGACCGATCACCCATCAGGCCGAGGGGCCGCCGTCCGCAGGGAGACGGCGGCCCCTCACCCGTCGCCGGTAGCGGGCGGTCGCGGCTACCCGGCGTGCCTCCTGGCGCAGTTCGTTCCCCGGCCGGGCGGGCCGGTACACGACCAGGGCCCGGCGCTCCTTCTCCAGCCGCAGTCCGGCCGCGCCGGGGTGGACCTCGCCGTCGTACGCGACGGTGTCGGCGCCGGAGACCCCGTCCAGCTCCACCCAGGGAACCCGCTCGGCGCTGTAGACCCGCGAGTGGCGCAGGGTCCCGAGGAGCGCGGAGGCGACGACCCGGGTACGGGCCAGGCGGTGGTCGCCGTCGACCAGGCGCAGATCGAGCAGCCCGTCGTCCAGGCGCGGCCGGAAGGAGGGGGCGAAGCCCTCGGGGACGTAGCGCCCATTGCCCGCGAACAGCAGCCACAGGCGGCGGGGCCGCCCGTTGATGTTCAGCTCGATCGGGCCCGCGGTGCTCAGCACCCGGACCAGAGCGACGGCCGCCGCCGGCCACTTGCCCCAGCGCTGCTCCAACTGCTCCCGGAGGCGTACGAGTTCGGGGTACAGGCCGATGCTGAAGGTGTTCACGAACGGCATGTCCTGTCCCGCGCCCGGGCGGGCCACGCCGATGTCCACCGCCACCGCCTCACCACCGGCGACCGCCACGGAGGTGTCCTCGAAGTCCGGGACGCCCACGTCCAGCGCGAAGTGGTTGAGGGTGCCGCCGGGGAACACGGCCAGCGCCAGCCCCCGTTCGGCCGCCGCGCGGGCGGCGGCGTTGACGCTGCCGTCGCCGCCGCAGACGCCCAGCGCTCCACGGATCTCCGCGGCCCGGTCGGCCGCCGCGCCGAGCAGCTCCGCGAAGTCGTCACCGGGGCCGCGCTCGATCAGCTCGGCCTCGGGCAGCAGGGCGCGCAGCCGCTCGGCGGGCGGCAGCGGTGCCGCGGGCGCACCGGCGCCGGCCCGGCTGTTGACGAAGACGACCAGCCCCTTGCCGAGCGGCAGAGCGGGTGCCTGCGCCGGCGGCCGCTCCCGTTCCGGTACGGCGGCGCGCGGCGGCGACCAGCGGCAGGTGAGTGCGGCCGCGCCCGCGCCGATGGCCACGCCGGCGAGCACGTCTCCCGGGTAGTGGACCCCGACGTACACCCGCGAGAAGGCGACGGCGGCCGCCACGGGCGCGACCACGGCGCCGTAGCGCGTGGACTCCAGCGCGACCGCGGTGGCGAAGGCCGCGGCGGAGGCGGAGTGTCCGGAGGGGAAGGACGTGGTGTGCGGCTGACGGGTCAGGTGCCGGATCGACGGGACGCCCTCCAGCAGCGGACGGGGGCGGCGGGCGCTCCACTTCACCAGCGTGTTGACGGTGAACGAGGCCAGCGCCAGTGAACCCAGGCCGCGCAGCGCCGCCCGTCGCGCCGTGTGCCCGCCGACCAGACTGATCCCGGCCGCCGTACCTAGCCACAGGCGTCCGTGATCGGCCGCGTGGCTGAGCCGCCGCAGCGCCGGATCGGCTCCGGGCACCCGCGCCCCGGCCACCCGTGTGAAGAGCCGCTGGTCCCATTCGCCGAGTGCACCCATGCTCCACGACTACGCCGTCCCGGCCGTGTCGGCATCCGGGGTGACTCGGAACGGTGAAGCGGGTGGGCCGTGCGGCGCACGGGGCGAACCGTTCACGGGGCGCGGCACGCTCCGGGGCGGGTCGGCCGTCCGGCCACCGCTCCGGCCGCACGCGCTGACGCTCAGGCCTCACGCGCCGCAGTTCCGGCCGCACGCGCTGACGCCCTGTCCGCACGCGCCGCTGTTCCGGCGGTCAGCGTGGACAGGGCGTACACGCGGAAATGCCGAGGGCCGGCCGACAGCCCCACTCCGTCCGGCCGACCCTCGGTGCGAAATCACATGGCACCTCGCGACGGGGCTCGCGCTCCCCAGCCACGCGCCCCGGTCCATGTCCACAAGGACCACGCGATCCCGGTCTCAGAACGCGAAGACGGTCATCCCGTAGGAGTTCTTCACGCACTCGTTGGCAAAGGTGTGCTCGTACGCGACACGCTTGCCCTGCCAGACGCCGGCCACCGTGACCACGACAGGGTCGTACTGCCTGGTACAGAAGACGTCGTTTCTGGCCGTCAGCCCGTCGAGGTCACCCTTGATCCCCCGGAGTTCGGCACAGGCGTCGACAGCGGCCGGGTGGGTCCCGGAGGCCGTCGGAGCGCAGTTGAGGGTGACGGCGCGTTCCGGAGTGGCGACGGCCGCGCTCTGGCCGTGGCCCGTGGTGAGCACCAGGGCAGAGGGGGCGTAGAGCCCGGACGGGGCGAGGCTGGGGGCTGCGTGGGCGGACCCCACCAGGGGGCCGCAGACGGCGGTGGCCGTCAGAGTGAGAGTCGCTGCCCAGCGCGCGGTGTTCGGCATTGTGTGCATCCTTCCGCTCGATCGAATGCGATACCGGCTCGGTCGAGTGCCGGTTCGGCGAGCGCGAGTCTGCCGAGTCCGCACAGGAAACACACATCGACCCCATGCGTTTCAGTAACTTTGAGTATTGAATCAGTGGCGTGAAGTTACAGAATTCGAACGCCTGAGGCCCGGAACTGAGCGGTTGTTGATCGTCACCGACGGCCACCTGGCCGGATTGACATGGCTCAGCAATAGGCCTGAAACATTCCGCTTCAACCCGCATGGCGCCTTGCCTTCCGCTTACGGCGGACTTCTTCCGCACCCCTTGCACATCCGCGGCACGGGAGTAATCGTCATTACATGATTACAACGGAGCAACGCGAGAAGCTGCGCGGCTGGTTCGCCGGCCGCCTGCCCGACGATCTCTTCGCGAGCCTGACGGAGGTGACGGTCGACCGAGAGGAGATCACCGTCGTCGGCCGCGTCCCCGAGCCGACACTCGCCGAAGGCGCCTCGGACGCCGAGAAGGAGGCGGCCCTCCGGGCCCGTATCCAGGAATTCCGCGAGCGCACCCGCGAGGACCGCGTAGCGGTCGCCCGCGAGGCCGAGCACCGCTTCAGCAAGAAGGTCTCCTGGGGCGTGGAGTGCGGCACCGAGCGGGCCCTGTTCACACACGTCGCCGCGCCGGTCATGACCCGGCTGCGCCAGCCCGAACGCGAGGTCCTCGACACCCTCATCGCCGCCGGGGTCGCCCGCAGCCGCAGTGACGCCCTGGCCTGGTGCGTCCGGCTGGTGCAGCGGCACACCGACGACTGGCTCGCCGAGCTGCGCGACTCGCTGGAGCATGTGCAGCGGGTCCGCTCCCAGGGCCCGGACGCCGAACCCCAGGACGCCCCGGGCGACGAGGAGTGACCCGGCCGGAACGGCCTTGACCGCCCCGCTTCCGGGTACCGCGCCACACTGGCAGCAGGTCGTGACCGGCGAGCTGCCGCTGGGCACCGGGACCGCCCTGGCCGAGGCCGTGTCCGGCCACCGCTGACGGCCGCCCATGACCGCTGCCCAGGACCACCGCCGGGGAATCGGAGCCGATCGTGCCCGACATGGACGAGGACCAGGCGCGCCGCCGCTTCCTGGCGGCGCGGGTGGCACGCCTCGCGACCGTCGACGCCGAGGGCCGCCCGCACCTGGTGCCACTGGTGTTCGCGCGGTACGGCGAGGGACTGGTCACCGCCGTCGACCACAAGCCCAAACGGTCACCGCTGCTGCGGCGGCTGCGCAACATCGCCGCTCGTCCGGCCGTCTGTCTGCTCGTGGACGCCTACGACGAGGACTGGGAGCGGCTGTGGTGGGTGCGGGCGGACGGTGACGCCCGCGTCGTCCCGCCGCCCGGGCCGCTCGATCCCGGCGAACCGGGGCTCGGCGAGGCCCCGTACGTCTACGCCGGGGCGATCGACGCGCTGCGGGACAAGTACCCGCAGTACCGGAACCGGCCACCGGACGGCCCGGTGACAGTGATCACCGTCCACCGCTGGCTCGGCTGGCAGGCCACTCCGGAGCCCTGAACGACGGCAGGGGCGGAGGGAGTTCGCCCCGTCCGCCCCTGGCCGTCCCGTACCGGGGCTCCGCCCCGGACCTCGCTCCTCAAAAGCCGGAGGGGCTGAATTTTCCTCGTCCGACGCCGGAAAGTCTCAGCCCGTCCGGCGATTGCGGACGAGGCCGTCCAGGCCGAAGCGGGGGTCCGGGCGGAGGGGCGGGACCAGCCTGGTCGCGGCTCAGTCGCGGATCGTTCGGGCGATGTCCAGGGTGAGCCGCTGCCAGGGGTCGCGCGGGTCGCGGCCGGTCAGTTCCTGGACACGCCGCAGGCGATAGCGCAGGGACTGCGGATGAAGGTGCAGCGTCCGCGCGGCGGCGTTCGCCGAGCCCGCGTCGATGTACGACGTGAGCGCCTCCAGCAGATGCCGCTGAGCGGGGTCGGTGAGCGGCCCGAGCACCAGCCGGGCGATGTGGTCCGACGCCGCGGCGGGGCGCCCGGCGAGCAGGGCGAGGACCTGCGCGTCGGCGTCCGTGAGCACGTGCCCGGACCGGTGGGCGTGGGCGGGCGCGGTGTCGAGGGCGTCGGCGGCGAGCCGGTGCGCGACGGCGACCCGGTCCAGGCTCTCGCCGGTGATGACGCACCCGCGCCAGGACCGGTCGCCCAGGACGGCGCCCACCCGCTCGGACGCCGCGAGCGGCAGCAGCAGAACGGCCCTGGACCCTCGAACGGTCGCCAGGGGCGTCGCCTCTCCCCCGGGACCGGCCAGCGTGTCCAGCAGGTCCGTCGCCGTTTCGTGCGCCAGGTCGGGCCGGTCCACGGCGATCGGCTCCGCCGCCAGCAGGCAGAAGGGATCCGGAAGCTGGATGCCCAGCCGGGCGGAGCGGTCGGTCAGCGCGCCCACCGAGGCGTGCCGACCGGCGATCAGGTCGTCGAGCAGCAGCCGCAGCGCCCGGGTCCGGTCGCCGGCCAGGTCCTCACTGGTGGCGGCGTACGCGGTGGCCATCTCCTCGGAGAGGGTGTCGAGCGTGGCGAGCAGCATGCGGGCGAGCGCGAAGGCGTCGGCGGCGGCGAGCCGGGGCGCGCGGGCGGCGACCTCGTCCGTGAGGACGGTGCCCGCGACCCGGTAGGCGCGCAGCACCGCCTGCACCGGGCGCCCGTCCGCCGCGCGGGCCGACGCGATGCCCCGGAAGCGCCGCAGATCGGCCGGCCCCAGCGTGCCGTCGGTGGCCCAGAGGTGGAGCAGCCGTTCAAGGCCCCAGGCCGCGATCGCCCGTACCTCGGGCAGCCTGCTGTCGTCGAGCGCCGCGTACACCGGGACCTGTTCGTGGACCGCCGCGACGATCGCCTCCACGACACGCGGGTCGGCGACCATTTCCTGCCGGACGCGTTCCCGGTCCTCGGACGGCTTGTTTGTCACAGGGTGATGATTCCAGCCGCACGTTGTGCGCACCACGGTGGACGGGACTTGTCACAGTCGCCAGGATCGTCGTCGTACAGCGCGGTCTCAGGGACGAGAGGCGGGACGTACGGATGGCGAAGCATTGGGCCGACTTCCAGTACGAGATCTATCTGAACGGAATGACGGGCGCCGTACCGCGGCTGCCCACGGATCTGACGCGGCTGGAGGAGCTCACCGAGCAGCGGCTCGGCCCGGGTCCGGTCGGCTATGTGGCGGGCAGCGCCGGCAACGGCAGCACGGCGCGCGCCAACCGGGCCGCCCTGGACAGGCGCAGGATCGTGCCGCGCATGCTGCGCGACGTCCATGAACGCGACCTGTCCGTCGAGGTGTTGGGGCGTCCGCTGCCCGCGCCGCTCGCGCTCGCCCCGATCGGCGTGCTGTCGATCATGCATCCGGACGCGGAGTGCGCCGCGGCACGGGCCGCCGCCGCGCAGGGCGTCCCCTACATCCTGTCCTCCGCCTCCAGTACCCCCATGGAGCAGGTCGCCGAGGCCATGGGCGACGCCGAGCGCTGGTTCCAGCTGTACTGGGCGAAGGACCGTGAGGTCACCCGGAGCTTCCTCGACCGGGCGAAGGCGGCCGGGTTCACGGCCTTGATCGTCACGCTCGACACGCCTCTGCTGGCCTGGCGCCCGCGCGATCTCGACCAGGCGTACCTGCCGTTCCTGCACGGTGTGGGCACCGCCAACTACTTCTCGGACCCGGCGTTCCGGGCGGGCCTGGCCAAGCCGGTGCACGAGGACCCGAACGCGGCCGTGATGCACTTCGTGAGCATGTTCGCGGACCCCGGCAAGACCTGGCCGGACCTGGCCTTCCTCCGGGAGAACTGGGACGGGCCGATCGTCCTCAAGGGCGTCCTGCACCCGAACGACGCCCGGCGCGCCGCCGAGGCCGGGATGGACGGCGTGGTGGTCTCCAACCACGGCGGCCGTCAGGTGGCGGGGTCGGTGGCGGCCGCCGACGCGCTGCCGCGTGTCGTGGAGGCGGTGGGCGACCGGCTCACCGTCCTCTTCGACAGCGGGATCCGCACCGGCGACGACATCTTCAAGGCGCTCGCGCTCGGCGCGCGGGCGGTGCTCGTCGGACGTCCCTACGCCTACGGGCTCGGCCTCGACGGGCAGGCGGGCGTCGAACACGTCGTCCGCTGCCTGCTCGCCGAGTTCGATCTCACCCTCGCCCTGTCCGGGCACGCCCGCCCGGACTCCCTCGGCCCCGACGACCTCATAGAGGAGACCGCATGAGCGTCACGAAGAACGTGCTGGCCGTCGTCTCTCCGCATGTGGGCGGCCGTACGGCGGGGGCCGCGCTCGCCACGCTCTTCCCCGGGCAGGTCCGTGTCACCGTCGTGGAGGCGACGGACGAGGACCCCGCCGCGCTGCGCGAGGCCCATGTCGTCGTCACGGGCCTCGGCCCGGTGACCGCCGAACACATCGCCGCCGCACCGGACCTGGAGCTGATCCAGTGCGCGAGTCACGGCTTCGACTACGTCGATCTCGACGCGGCGCGCGACCGGGGCGTGCCCGTGTGCAACATCGGTTCCAGCGGCGCCGAGAAGCAGAACGTGGCCGAGCAGACCTTCGCCCTCATGCTCGCCCTGGCCAAGCAACTGGTGCCCGCCCACACCGCGTTGACCGAAGCGGACTGGGCGCTGCCGCGGCTGCAGCAGTCCATCACCGAACTGTCCGGCAAGACGCTCGGCATCGTGGGGCTCGGCCATATCGGCGAGGAGGTCGCCCGTCGCGCGGTCGCCTTCGACATGAGCGTCGTGTACGCCGGGCCCAAGCCCGTGTCCGCCGAGACGGAGGCCCGGCTCGGCGCCCGCCATGTCGAACTCGACGAACTGCTGCGCACGTCGGACTACATCAGCCTGCACGCCCCGCTCACCGAGGCGACACGGCACCTGCTGAACGCGGAGCGGCTCGCGCTCCTCAAGCCGACCGCGTTCGTCGTCAACACCGCGCGGGGCGCCCTGATCGACCAGGACGCCCTCGCGGACGCGCTGCACGCGGGCACCCTGGCCGGAGCGGGCCTCGACGTCTTCGACCCCGAACCGCCCACCCCGGCGCTGCGGTTGCTCAAGGCGCCGAACGTGGTGCTGTCACCGCACGTCGCCGGTGTCACCCGCGAGACGCTGGTACGGATCGCGCTGGCCGCCGTCCAGAACGCCGCGGACTTCGTGGCGGGCAAGCCACCGCGGGACGTCGTCTCGTAGCCGCACGCTCGTCGTGGCGCCTCTGGCCCCGTGGTGTTCACGTCCCGTGGCGCTCCGGCCCCGTGGTGTTCACGTCCCGTGGCGCGGACGTCCGTGGCGCTACGAGCCGAGCCCGCCGACGATCTCGCCGATACCGGTGACTCCGACGGCTTCGGGGAGGCCGGTGGCGTCGGGGAGCGGCAGCGGCAGGACGGGCCGGGGGCCGGGATCGGCGCGGTGGCCGTCGCCGACGGCCACCGCCCTCGGCTGTGCCCGATAGGTGCCCGCCGACGTGGCCGCCGGGTCCGCCGGCACGCCGGCCCGTGGTTCCTCCACGGGCTCGCTCGGCGAGGCGGGTGTGCCGTCGGCGGACGAGGGTTCGCCCGTGGGCCGGGGCGAGGCGGGCGACGTACCCGCGATCGACAGCGAATCGGGGCGGGTCGACGAACCGTCGGTCCGCCACCGCTGCGTGTCGGAGCCGTCGCGGACCTTGACCACGACATCGGTGCCGGGGTCCGTGGACGCGGGCGTCACGGCCAGCCCGTCGTCCCGGTGGAGCAGCAACTCGCCCTGGCGGGTGAGGTCGTAGCGCATGTCCTGACCCTGTTTCGTGTCCTCGGCCACGCAGGGGCTGAGGAAGAGGACACCGTTGTCGGCGCCCGAGTCGAGGCACAGTCCGGGATCGGCGACGCTGCGCAGCAGTCCGTCGCTCTCGTACGACCACTGCTGGGTCCAGGCGGACGAGCACACCGCCAGCCTGGCCTCGGCGCCCTCCCCCAGCTTTGCGCCCCGGATATCGAGGCACAGGTCGGCTCCCAGGTTGCGCAGCCGGGTCCGTGCGGCGTTCGCGGGGAGCGCGGCCGAGTCGGGCGGAGCCGATACGGCGGGCGGGCTCTGCGCGCCGGAATCGGGGTCGGGCGCCAGCGTGTGGTTGCTGCTCGCGCCGGTGGTGGTCGCGGGATCGGCGCCGCCCTCCTCGTTCGGCCACAGGCTGACCGCGAGGACGGTAGCCAGCAGGGCGGCCGAGAGGCCGGCTCCGGTGAGCAGCGCCTGCTGGGGCCGGTCACCGGACCCGGCGGCGCGGCGTCCGGTCGAGGAGAGCTGGGACAGCAGCCGATGGCGTCCGCCCGTCCCGCGGTGCCCGGCGTTCGCGGATCGTCCGCCGTCCGCGGGGATGCCGGACGCTCCGGAGCGCGCGCTCTTGGCGGGGCGTCCGGCGCCTCGCTGCCGTCTGCCGCCGAAGGGCGAGACGCTCCGGTGGCGCAGCGCTTGCCCCGCGCGCCCCGGGCGGGAGTCGAGATACCGCCGGGCACCCCAGCCGAGCACGGACTCGGCGATCAGAATCCCCAACTCGCCCTCAAAATGGCTGAGTTGCTCGGCGGCGTACCGACAGTAGGAGCACACCGCCAGATGCCGCTGGACATCCGGCAGCAAGGCGCCGCCGCGGCGAATCGGCACGTCGAGAAGCCTGTTGTAGAAACCACATTCCCGACTCGGCGCGAGTTCCCGATGGGCGCGAACACAGCCCTCGCGGAATTGCTCGCGGGCCTGCTCCCAGGCCGCGGCGGCGATGTCGGTGTCCATACCCGAAAGGCCGGCGGGTACGGATAGGGACTCGGCCTCCACCTCGGTGTGCCAGAGCAGACAGCGGGCGAGGCCGGGAAGAGCCAGGAATGCGCGCTCGGCGACCTGGCGGTTTTCGGCCGTCATGGACTTCGCCGCGCGCATACCGCGGCCTCCCGCGGGTTTCCTCAGGTCCGGCAGGACGCTGGATATCCGATCGTCCGCCGACCAGCTCTTGACCGTGTCCCTCACGGTCACGAGCAGCTGGGGACGCAGGGCGAGCGCCGGCTCGCCCTCCGCGAGACGGCCGAGCACATGATGGAAGGAGGCCTCCACGACCGTCGAGGCCACCTGCCCCGAGGTGGCGAGGCAGATCACCGCGTAGTCGTACGCCGGTTGCCAGTGCCGGGCCGTCAGCAGGGCGACGGGACGAGCGGTGTCGCCCTCCGTCCGGCCCCTCAGCAGCGCGGCGAGGCCCTCGTCGGATTCGCCGGGGACGCCGCCGGGCGGATAGGCGGGAAGCGGTGGGTGGGGGGTGCGCACGGGAGCGGGTTCCTTCCGAGGTGCAAGGTGGCACACAGAAAGTGCTTGCCCGTCGAAAAGGAGTCCTGATTGGTGTGGACCTTTTGACGGAGCGCCGGGGAAACGGCCGGGGGACGAAGGCCGTGCGGCGACCGTCGGTCAGGAGCCTTTTGAGCTCGTCGACAGCCGGGAATGGCGAACAGCGATTCAGACCCGGCCATTGACCAAGCGCAGGAGGCACACCCTCGCACAACACGCTCATGACCAACAAGGCGCGTGGGCGAGATCGGCCCTATTGAAAGGATGTCAAAAGCGGGGCGGCAACTCATCGGGCTCGCACCGGCTTTCGATATTCCATGCGCCCCGTGTGAACCGTGCGCACGCGCCGGGCTCTCTCGCACGCTCCCGGCGCCCAGAACCCCGTAGTCCACTGGGACCGGCCCTTCTCGGAGGCCCCGCACGGGACGGCGGCTCTCCCGCGCGAAACCGGCCGCCGACCCCGTTCATCCCGCCCTCGGTCGGCGGCCCCGAGGGGGCTTCGGTGTCCGGCGCCTGAGCGTCCGCCGCATGAGCGTCCGGCGCATGAGCGCTCGCCCGGCCGGTGGAACCGCGTGGCGAGGTGCGCGACGCGGTTCCCAGTCTCGGTCAGGGACCGCGGGTCCCGGTGGACCGCGGGTCCTGGCCTGTGCTCAGACGGTCTTCCGGCCGGTCAGGGCGAGCAGCCGCTCCAGGGGCGTGGCGTCGGGAGCGGGCTCGACCTCGGCACCGAAGGCCCCGTTGGCGCGGGCGCTCTCGGCGATCTGTCCGGCGACGGCCGCGGCGGTGGCGATCACGTCCTCGTCCGCCGTGAACGACTGGCCGGTGGCGGTGGCCAGGTCCCAGCCGTGCACGGTCAGCTCCATGATGGTGATCATCCCGGCGACCGGCGCGGGACGGACGCTTCCGGCGAAGGACGTCTCTCCCTCCCAGGCGCCCGGCTCGGACCAGGCGGCGGCGAGCTTGTCGACGAGCGGAGGGAAGACCACCCAGGGAGCTTCGGTCAGGGCCGTCGGGGCGTCCGCCGGCGGCGGCTCCTTCGCTGCCGCGCGGGCACCGGTGACCAGCACGCCGAGCAGATGCTCGCTGAGCCGGTGGACATCGAAGTCGGCGCAGGGGGTGGGGAATTCACGTTTGCCGGTGAGGGCGGACCGCTGTGTGTGGTCCCGCAGGTTGTGTGCCGCGCGGGCGACCTGGCCGGCGAGTTCCACGGAATCGGCGTTCATGACGGTTTCTCCTGTCCGAAGGGCGTGACCCGTCGACGCAGCGGACGGGTCACCACGTACAGACCGGGCTCGGCCGGAAAAGGAAACGGCCCTACCAGCCGCGTCTTCTCTCGCCTCCCAGGGGGCCGCGTCCGACCCGACCTGAAGCGTGCGTCAGATTTCGGCCACGTGACCCGCCGGATCGGCCCGGGTCCGCAGCTGCGGGACCGCGAACTGGTGGCGCACGGCCGTGCGACAGGCGTCGTCAGGCGCCTGCCGCACGGCGAGTACGTCGAGGTGCACCGTCCGCTCGGCCCGGCCGAAACTCCACACGCTCACCGAGCGCGAGCGACGGACCCTCGCCACCGGCCCGTCAGACGACCGGGACCTCCAGACGGCTGATCCGCAGGCCGCCGTCGGAGGCGCCCGGGTGCCCGCTCGCCATGACGAGACGCAGGCGTGAGCCGCGTACCGCGTCGAAGGTGATCACGGTCGGCGTGTCCGACGTCGTGGCCCAGTCGACGGCGGTCCCCCGCACCGGCGCGTACCGCCTCCCGTCCCACACCGACACCTCGACCGAGGCCGGGCGGGTGTGGGTCGCGTCGACGGTGAAGGAGACCTCGACGCGGTCGACGCGGCGGGCGCGCGCCCAGGCGACCGAGACCCAGTCCTCGGGGCGGGCGCCGCCGAAGGCGGGCAGCAGTGCCGTCGCCGACTTGTAGAAGGCGTTGGACCATCCGGTGGCCACGCCACCGTCGAGCATCGCGGCCGGCAGGGTGTCCGTGCGGCCCGAATAACTGGCGTCCGCGTAGGGGTAGTTCGGGGCAGCCGGGTGGTCGGGCCCGAACGGCGTCACCGGGGTGGCCGCCCCGGACCCGGCGCGGGCGGCGCGCACGGTCGCGGAGCCCGCCCGCAGCCCCTTCGCCCGCGCGGTCACCTTCAGAGAGCCCGCCCTCGTCCCGGACCGGACGATGGCGAGTGCCTTGCCGTGGAAGGCGGTCCGGGTGCTCGCCTGATAGCGCTCGGCGCTCTCCTGGCGGCCGTTGTCGAGACCGGCGAGCGATCCGCCGTCGACGTCGAACGCGATGAGGTGTTCCGCGTCGGGCACGACGACACCATGGGCGTCGACCACTTCGGCGGTCACGAACACCAGGGAACGCCCGTCGGCCGCGAGCGAGGTGCGGTCCGGCGTCAGGCGTATCGCGTGCGGGACCCCGGCCGTGCGCAGGACGTCCGTCGCGACCGTCTTGCCGGCGCGCCGGGCCACGGCCTTCAACTCCCCCGGCGCATAGGGGACTTTCCAGGTGAGATGCAGTTTGCCCGCGCTGTCGTTCGGGCTCGTGTAACTCCCGGGATACGGGCCGCCGGTGAAGGTCTTGTCGTCGCCGGTCGCTTCCGTGGTCTCCAGATACGTACGCCCGTCGGTGGTCTTCTTGGTGTCGAACGTCCGCGTGCCGAGGGACTTCCCGTCGAGGAACAGCTCGACGGTGTCGACGTTCGCGTAGGCCCAGACCTCGACGGTGTCCCCCGCCGTGTGGTTCCAGCTCATGGGCAGCAGATGGACCATGGGCTCGCTCGTCCACTGACTCTTGAACAGGTGGTACATGTCCTTCGGGAAGCCGGCCGTGTCGACCGCCCCGAAGAAGGAGGCCTTCACCGGGAAGACGTCGTACGGCGTGGGCTCCCCTATGTAATCGATGCCCGACCACAGGAACTGGCCCGCGAACCATCTGCGGTCGCGGTCCTTCTTGTGTCCGTACTCGCCGCTCATCGTCCAGGAGGCGAGATTGTTGTCGTAGGAGGAGACCGCGCGCCTGCCCGGGGTGTGGTTCTCCCCGGTGTTGAGGTGTTCCGGCTCCTGGTACGCGGAGCGGGTCGAGGTCTCGGAGGACGACTCGGACTCGAAGAGGAACAGCCGGGGGTAGGCGGCGTGCAGGGCGTCCACCGACTTGGCGGTGTTGTAGTTCAGGCCGAGGCCGTCGAGCTTGGCGAGCATGAGGTCGGCCGCGGAGCCCTTGGCGGGAAGGCGGCGGTATTTGTCCGAGCCGATGACCAGCGGGCGGGTGTCGTCCGCGGCCCTGATGGCGCCGATGATCCGGTCGGCCATGGCGAGCCCGGCGGTGGAGGTGGAGTCGGGCACCTCGTTGCCTATGGACCAGAGCACCACGGCGGGCGAGTTGCGGGCCGCGAGGACCATCTCCGTGACGTCCTTCTCGGCCCACTCGTCGAAGAAGCGGCCGTAGTCGTAGGTCGTCTTGCCGGTCCGCCAGCAGTCGAAGGCCTCCACCATCATCACGATGCCCAGTTCCTCGCAGACCTGGACGATCTGCGGCGAGGGCGGGTTGTGGGAGGTGCGGAAGGCGTTGACGCCCATCGACTTCATGATGGTCATCTGGCGGCGTACGGCGTCGATGCTGATCGCCGCGCCGAGCGCGCCCTGGTCGTGGTGCAGGTCGACGCCCTTGATCTTGGCGTGGACGCCGTTGAGGTGGAAGCCCTCGTCCGGGTCGAAGCGGAACGTGCGGATGCCGAACGGCGTGCGGAAGGTGTCGACGACGGCGCCCCCGACGCGCAGTTCGGTCTCCAGCGTGTAGCGGTGCTCCGGGGTCGCGAAGTCCCACAACTTCGGCTTGTCGACGGTGAGTTCGTGGGTCTCCTCGGTCCGGTCGCCGACCGTGACCGTGCCGCTCGTGCGGGCGGCGGTCCGGCCGTCGGGGCCGATGACCGTCGAGATCACCCGCACCTCGGCCGGTGCACCGGACTCGTTGACGACGGTCGTACGGGCCCGGACGACCGCCCGCTCCCCGTCGACCTCCGGTGTCGTGACACGTGTCCCCCAGCGCGCTACATGGATCGCCTCCGTCACGACCAGCCGGGCCTCGCGGTAGATGCCGCTGCCCGAGTACCAGCGGCTGCTGGGGAGTTGGTTGCGGACCTGGACCGCGATGACGTTCGCGGTATCGCCGTCCGTGTGCAGCGAGCCGGGCAGATCGAAGGCGAAGCCGGTGTATCCGTAGGGGTGGCGGCCGACCTCCTCGCCGTTGCAGTACACGGAGGCGTCCATGTACACCCCGTCGAACTCCACGGAGATCCGCTTGCCCGCGAAGGCCGGCGGCAGGGTGAAGGAGGTGCGGTACCAGCCGAGGCCGCCGGGGAAGAACCCGGTGCCGCTGGTGGTGCCGTGCTCCGTGGTGGGCGTCTGCTCGATGCTCCAGTCGTGCGGCACCGCCACCGCCCGCCACGCCGAGTCGTCGTACTCGGGCCGCTCGGCCCCTGTGTAGGCACCGGTCGGGTCGGTGATGCCGCCCGCGTCGACCAGAGCGAAGCGCCAGCCGTCGCGCAGGGCGAGTGTGCGGCGTCCCGCGGCCTGCCCGGGCGCCGCCGGCCGGGCGTCGGCGACGCCGGAGAGCGCGCCGACGGCGGGTACGGCCGTTCCTGCGATCAATACCGATCTACGAGCGACCGTCACAGCGTCTCCCTCATCAGTTCCCATAAGCCATCACAACTGATCGTGAACAAACAGATTCTGACGGTGGGACAGGCGACGGAGTCAAGGGTCAGGCGGTCACTTCCGTCCCGCCGCTCGCATCGGCCGAAAATTCACCGTACGAATGGCTGTCCGGGGCGTCCGCGTTCGGCGGTGCGCGGGGCGCCCAGCCACTAGGCTGGAACCCGGATGACGCGCTTGTTCACGGTGAGTGTGCACAAGGGAAAGTGGCGACGATGAGCCCGGTCCACCCTCTCGACGAGGCCGCCACTGCACGGGCGGTCATCGACGAGAACGGCACCTTGATCCACTGGAGCGAGGGCGCCCACCGGCTCCTGGGGTTCGCGCCCGAGGAGGTCGAGGGCCGCCCGGCGTCGGGACTCCTCGCTCCCGAGGCCACCACCGCACCGCCGGGATCCACCGACCACCGCTGGGACGGGCTGCTCGCCCTGCGTCACCGCGACGGCCGTGTCCTGACCGTGTGGCTGCTCGCCCACCGCCTCGAACGGAGCGGCGACTGGCTCGTGGTCACCCCGCTGGACGCCCGGGAGCCCGGCGCCCCGGACTCCCGGGAGCTCCGCGCCCTCGACGCCCCGCTGGTCCGCGCGGTCCTCGCCCAGTCCCCGTGCGCCATGGCCGTCTACGACGAACGGCTGCGACTGTACGGCGTCAACGACGCGATGTCCGAGGTGATCGGCCTCCCGGAGGACCGGATCCGGGGCCTGCGGATCTCCGAGATCGGCGACCAGCGGGCCGGTGCGCAGCTGGAGCGCGAGATGACCGACGTCCTCGCCTCCGGCCGCGGGCGGGACGTGGAGACGTACACGCGCAGCGGCGGCACGGACCGGCCGCACCACTGGCTCGCGCGGATCGCGCCCCTGACCGACACCGACGGGCGGGTGCACGGCGTGTGTCTGGCCGCGCACGACTTCACCGAGCAGTACCGGGCCCGCGAGCGGCTCCAGCTGGTCAACGAGGCGAGCGTACGCATCGGCAGCACCCTGGACGTCACCCGGACGGCCGAGGAACTGGCCGACGTCTGCGTCCCCGCCCTCGCCGACTTCGTCAGTGTCGATCTGCTGGACCCCCCGGACAACGGCGGCGAGTACCGCGCCGAGCCGCCGACCGCCCCGATCACGCTCCGCCGCGCCGCCCACCGGTCGGTGAACGCGGGCAGCCCCGAAGCGGTCGTCGAACCCGGCGACGTCGACGTCTACCCCGCGTCCTCACCGCAGGCCGACTCCCTGATCGCCGGCCGGCCGCTCGTCGCGCCGAACGCGAACGGCACGCTGGAGGAATGGCTGAACTGGGACGAGGTCCGCGGCAAGCGCGTCCGCGAGTACGGCATCCACGCCACCATGTCGGTGCCCATCCGGGCCCGCGGCCGCACGCTCGGGGTGGCCGTCCTCAGCCGGTTCCGGCGGGCCGATCCCTTCACCGCCGACGACGTGCTGCTCGCCGAGGAGGTCACGGCCAGGGCCGCCGTCTGCATCGACAACGCCCGCCGCTTCTCCCGCGAGCGCCAGACCGCGCTCGCCCTGCAGCGCAGCCTGCTCCCCCAGTCCCTCCCCCGCACGGCGGCCCTGGAGGCGGCGTCGCGCTATCTGCCCGCGGCGCGCGCCGGGGTGGGCGGCGACTGGTTCGACGTGATCCCGCTGTCCGGGATGCGGGTCGCCATGGTCGTCGGCGATGTCATCGGCAACGGCATCCAGGCCTCGGCGACGATGGGCCGGCTGCGCACCGCCGTCCGTACGCTCGCCGACATCGACCTGGCCCCGGACGAGCTGCTCACCCACCTCGACGACCTCGTCGTCCGGCTGTCCGCCGAGGCCGGTTCCGAGGGCACCACCGGAGAGGTCGGCGCCACGTGCGTCTACGCGGTGTACGACCCGGTCTCCCGGCGCTGCACCCTCGCCCGGGCGGGCCATCCACCGCCCGTCGTCCTGCTGCCGGACGGCGTGTCCCGGGAGGTCGACGTGCCGCCCGGTCCCGCGCTCGGCCTCGGCGGGCTGCCCTTCGAGTCCGTCGAGCTCGACCTGCCCGAGGGCACGGTGCTCGCGCTGTACACCGACGGCCTGCTCGAAAGCCGTGAACGGGATCTCGACACCGGCCACCGGCTGCTGTGCCGGGCACTGGAGGAGTCGTCGCAGTCCCTCGAAGGAGCGGCGCACGCGATCCTCCAAGCGCTGCTTCCGGCGGGCGGGGCACCGGACGACGTGGCGCTGCTGCTCGCCCGTACCCATGGCCTCGCCGCCTCCGACGTGGCCACCTGGGACATCCCCGCAGACCCCGCTCTCGTCGCGCCGATCCGCAAGCAGGTCGCCGACCAGCTGGAGGTCTGGGAGCTGACCGGGGCCACCTTCACGGCCGAGCTCGTGGTGAGCGAACTCGTCACCAACGCCATCCGGTACGGCGAGTCACCGATTCGGCTGCGGCTCATCCACGACGACGAGACCCTGATCTGCGAGGTCTCGGACAGCAGCCACACCGCGCCGCATCTGCGGCGTGCGAAGACCTTCGACGAGGGCGGGCGCGGGCTGCTCCTCGTCGCCCAGCTCACCCAGCGCTGGGGCAGCCGGCACACGCCGGAGGGCAAGACGATCTGGGCGGAGCTGTCACTCGTCGGCGAGGAGTGAGCGCCGCTCCCGGCGCCTGACGGGCCGTTCAGGGGCGAGAGCCGGGCAACCCGCCGACGCGGGGTGCGTGCATCACAGGGGCGGCACGCAGAGCGCCTTCGCCGACGCCGGCGTGAGGCGCTCGGGAGCGAGCGCGGGGCAGGTCGGCGACGCGGCGTGAGGGGCCTGAGGGACGAGGGATGTCTCGTCTGATGTGATGGGAGCGCGTCGCCATCACCGCCCGGAGGACCGAACCCTGAACAGCCCGCTCGTCCAAGGAATCTCCGGCACGGCCGGCACCCCCCTCGCCGAAGCACTCTCCACCGGCCCCGGCGCCCATCTCGCCGCACCGCATCTCCCCGGCCCCGGCGCCCATCTCGCCGCACCGCATCTCCCCGGACTCGGCACCCATCTCGGCGCGCATCTCGCCGCGCCGTTCTCCGCCGCTCTGGGCGGTCCGTTCGCCGAGGCGCTGTCCGTCGTCCTGCTCGCGGCCGTCCTCGTGTGCGCGGTGGTGCGGCCGTTCGACTGGCCCGAGGCGGTCGTGGCCGTGCCCGCCGCGGGGTTGGTCCTGGCCACGGGGGCGATCTCCTGGGACCACGTCCGCGCGGAGGCCGCGCACCTGGGTCCGGTGATCGGCTTCCTGGCCGCGGTCCTCGTCCTGGCCAAGTACTGCGACGACGAGGGGCTCTTCCACGCCTGCGGCGCGTGGATGGCCCGCTGGGCCGCGGGGGAGCCCGGCCGCCTGCTGACGGCGGTCTTCGTCCTCGCCTCGGCGATCACGGCGGTGCTCAGCCTGGACGCCACCATCGTGCTGCTCACGCCGGTCGTGTTCGCGACGGCGGCGCGGATGGGGGCCCGCCCGAAACCGCATGTGTACGCCTGCACCCACCTGTCGAACACCGCCTCGCTCCTCCTGCCGGTCTCCAACCTCACCAACCTGCTCGCGTTCACCGCCAGCGGTCTGAGCTTCACCCGGTTCGCCGCGCTGATGGTGCTGCCCTGGCTGGTCGCGATCGGTGCCGAGTACCTGGTCTTCCGCCGCTTCTTCGCCCTCGACCTCGGGGCGGGCGCGCTCCCCCGTCGGACGGAGGAGGCCCCGGACGTACCGCTGTTCGCGCTGATCACCGTGGGCTGCACACTGGCGGGTTTCGTCGTCGCCTCGGCGGTCGGCATCGATCCGGCCTGGTCCGCGGCGGCGGGAGCACTCGTCCTGGCCACCCGCGCCCTCGTCCGCCGCCGCACCACCCCGCTCACCGTGGTGCGTGCCGCCGCGCCGTCCTTCCTCGCCTTCGTCCTCGCGCTCGGCATCGTGGTCCGCGCGGTGGTGGACAACGGTCTGGCCGACGCCCTCGGCCGGCTCCTGCCGGACGGCGGCTCGCTGCCCGCGCTGCTCGGCATCGCCGCGATCGCCGCCGTGTTGGCCAACCTGATCAACAACCTGCCCGCGGTCCTCGTCCTGCTGCCGCTGGCCGCCGACTCGGGTGCGGGCGCGGTGCTGGCCGTCCTGCTCGGCGTCAACATCGGGCCCAATCTGACGTACGCCGGTTCCCTGGCGACGCTGCTGTGGCGGCGTATCGTGCATCAGCACGAACACGGCGTCGACCTCAAGGAGTTCACCCGGCTGGGCCTGATCGCCGTGCCCGCGGCGCTGGTCCCCGCCGTACTGGCGCTGTGGGTCTCGCTCCACGTCATCGGAGGCTGATGGGTATGCGGGTGGTCGTCTGGCTGGTCGAGGGAACATGGCCGGCGTGCGTGGACGCCGTACACACGCACGCTCCCGGTGCGACGGACGTGGTGCTGCTCCATGTCGCGGACCCCGGGGTGCCGGGTCTCGCGCACGGCGCCTTCGCCGGTCTCCTCGGCCGTGGACGCTCCGAGCCCGACCCGGGCGACCTCCTGGAATCCCTCGGTACGACCTCGGGCGCGGAGCTCCTCGACACGGCGGCCGCGCGGCTGGGCGGCCCGGCGACGCGGCTGGAGCGTGCCGGCCGGGTCGAGCGGGAGGTGGTCGCCGCGGCCGAGGGGGCCGATCTGCTCGTGCTGGCCCGCGACGGCGACCGCAGCCGACTCGGCCCGCACAGTCTGGGACCGGCCGGGCGTTTCGTCGTGGACCACGCGCCCTGCCCGGTGCTGCTCGTCTGGCCCGAGCCGGCACCGGGCGTCACGACGTTGCCGCCGCCTCCCCCGCATCCGCCGCGTCACTGAAGTGGCGAATCCCCCAGCGGGGTACCGGCCTGGCGTGAGGCATGAGGGACACGGTGGCCGGTCCGCGCCGAGGACGGACTACTCCGGCAGGTCGGCCAGCGCGTCCCGGAGTTGGCCCCGGGAGGTGATGCCGAGTTTGGGGAAGATCCGGTACAGGTGGAAGCCGACCGTGCGCGGGGAGAGGAAGATGCGTTCCCCTATCTCCCGGTTGGTGAGTCCGGCCGCGGCGAGACGGGCGATCTGCACCTGCTGCGCGGTCAGTTCTGCGAGGGCGTCGAGGGAGGTCTGGGGTGCGGTGCCGGGGGTGACGCCGGCGGCCCGGAGTTCCGCGCGGGCCCGTTCGGTCCAGGGGTGGGCGCCGAGCCGCTCGAAGACGTGCAGCGCGGCGCCGAGCAGCGGGCGGGCGGCCACGGCACGCCGGCGGCGGCGCAGCCACTCGGCGTAGTCGAGGCGGACCTGGGCCCGTTCGAAGGGCCACTGGTCCCCCGCCGGATCGGCCAGGGCGCGCTCGAAGTGCCGCTCGGCGTCGTCCGGTTCGGCCAGCAGGGCGGCGGCCCGGTGCACGATCGCGTCGAGCCGCGGCGACATCTCGCCGCGCGCGAGGCGGCGGCGGGCCGCGTCGAGGACGCTCCGCGCGTCCTCGGTCCGTCCGGTGCGGACGGCGGCCGCGGCGAGGTCGGCGAGGTAGTAGTCCGAGGCGTGGAAGTGCAGGGGTGCGGGCTCCGGCTCCTGGGTGTAGACGGCCCGGAAGCGGTCGTAGGCCGCCGTGTGGTCGCCGTCCGCGAGAGCTGCCGCGCCGAGCGCGTAGTGGGCGCGCACCTGGAGGCTGCGGCAGTGCGGCAGGTCGATGCCGTGGACGGCGCGCTGCACGGCCGTTCGGGCCGCCTCGGTCTCCCCTCGTAGAGCGAGCAGGGTCGCGCGCAGCAGCGGCGAGCCGGCGGCGACGTTCTCCAGGCCCGCTTCGGCGGCCGTCCGGTAGGCCTCGTCGAGGGCGCCGCGGCACTCCGCCCAGGCGCCGCTCTCGTAGAGGGCCAGCGCGAGCGCCTGGGCGACGGTGGCGTTGGCACCGGCGGTCGGGGAGCGCCGCAGATGCTCCAGGGCGGCGCCGAGCAGGCGGACCGCCTCGGCGGTCTCGTCCAGCACCCAGGCGGCTCCTCCGGTGACGACCAGGCGGGAGAGCGGGAGGTCGGCCCCGGCCGCGGTCGGAGACCGCGGGTCGCTCCGGACGTCCGCGAGCAGGTCGAGGGCCCGCCTGCGGTGTCGTACGGGATCGCAGGCCGCGAGAGCCCACATGCGGCCCGCCTCGTCCTCCTGGGGCGGTACGCGTTCGACGAGGGCGAGGATCTTCTCCCGGTGTTCCGGAGCGCCCGAGTTGTACGCGGGCGTGGCGGCGGTGCCGAGGGCGTCGAGGGCGAGGACGGGGTTCGTGTCGACGGCGGCTTCGGCGACGGGCAGCAGGAAGCCGAGCGAGCCCGCGAACTGGGTGGTCACGGCGAGCGCCCAGCCGGCGCGCAGGGCCGCTTCGGCGAGCAGGGCCGGGTCGTCGGTGATGGTGGCGACGCGGGCGCTGATCTCGCCGACCCAGCGGGGGTGTCCGGCGTACATCGCCATGGTCGCGGCGCGTACCAGGCGCCGGGCGCGGACGGCGGGGTCGGGGCTGAGCCGGGCGGCGCGTTCGAGGGCCGTGGCCGCGGCCGCGTATCCGCCGCGGCGCTGGGCGCGGGCCGCGCTGTCCTCCAGGCCTCGGGCGGCCTGCTCGTCGACTCCGGAGACGGCGGCCGCGTGGTGCCAGGCGCGGCGGTCGGGGTCGGCGACGAGGACGTCGGCGAGCGCCCGGTGGGCCGTCCGGCGTTCGGCGTAGCCCGCGGCCTGGTAGACGGCCGAGCGGATCAGCGGGTGGCGGAAGCGGATGTGGTCGTCGTCGATGCGGACGAGTCCGGCGCGCTCGGCGGGGAGCCAGTCGTCGGGGGTCGCCGTGTCACCGGCGGCGGAGAGGATGACGGCGAGTTCGGCGCTCTCCGCGGCTGCCGCGAGGAGCAGCAACTGCCTTGTCTCCTTGGGCAGTTCGGGGAGGTCGGCGGCGAAGATGGCTTCCAGCCGTTCGGTGAGGGGCAGGGTGCCGTCCTCGGCGGTCGCGGGGTCGCGTCCGGCGGCGCGGGTGAGTTCGACGAGTGCCAGGGGGACACCCGCGGCCTGTTCGAGGACGTGCGAGCGGGCCCGCCCCGCGGGCGGTCGCGGCTGGTGGTCGAGGAGGAGCGCGGCGGACGCCCGATCGAGTGGCTCGACCGTCAACTGCCGTATCTCCCGGGCGAACTGGGAAGGTACGTCGGAGTCGCGGGCCGCCAGGACCAGGGTGACCGGCTCGCCTTCCAGCCGCCGGGCCACGAAGGCGAGGACGTCGAGCGTGCCCAGGTCCATCCAGTGCGCGTCGTCGACGACCAGCAGGACGGGGCCCCGTTCGGCCGCGTCGGAGAGCAGCGTCAGGGCGCCGAGCGCGGTCAGCATCGGGTCGGACGCCGGCTCGGTGCCGTCGTCGAGTCCGAACACGCCGAGCAGCGCGGTACGTTGGCGCGGGGGAAGGCCGTCGGACAGGTCCAGGACGGGACGCAGGAGTTGGTGCAGTCCGGCGAACGCCAGCTCGGACTCCCCTTCGCTGCCCCGGCAGCGCAGCACCCGTACGCCGGCCCGCCGCGCGGTGCGGGCGGTGGCGTCCAGCAGCACGCTCTTGCCCGCGCCGGGGCCGCCCGTCACCACCAGCGACTCCGAGCCGCCCGCCGCGAGCTCGTCCACCAGGCGGGACAGCAGGGTCATCTCCCGGTCACGGCCGACGATCCACTCGTCTCCGGCCGGCGTCATGCGGCGGGCCCGGGGATCGCCGTGGAGGTGAAGGCGAGGACGGCGTCGGCGACGGCCTTCGGGTTCTCCAGGAGCATCGCGTGGGTTCCGTCGATCTCCGCGATCGTCACATCGGGCCGCTCCTCGGCCAGTCGGGCCAGGTCCCGGGCGAGTCCTCGCGCGTAGGCGGCCATCAGCGCGTCGAACCACTCCATCCCGTGGATCGCCGGGCCGGGCCGCAGCGCGCGCCCGATGAGCTGGGGAACGGGCGTGCCGCGGAACAGGGCGAAGAGGTCGAGCGAGTCGATCGCGGCGAGCATCTCCCGCGCGTGTTCCCGCTCCGGTCCGACGTCGAGCGTTCCGTCGGGCCGCTCCCGCAGCGACCGCACGGCGCCGGCCTCCAGCAGCTCGTAGGGGATGCCCAGTCGGGCGGACGTGGTGCGCTGCTGGGCGAGCAGCTCCCGCAATCCGTCGGCGGGGAGCGGGAGGCCGAACCGGGAGTGCGCCAACTTCCTGACCTGGAGCAGGCGTTCCTCGACGTCGGCGGGAGCGAGTCCCACGTACTGGTCGGGGCGGCCCCATCCGTACCCGTCGAGGTTCACCGCCCCGGGCGTGACGTCCGGGTGCCGCGACGCGTGGAGCACGGCGAGCATCCCGCCGAGGGAGTGGCCGACGGGCAGTGCGTGGGGGATGTCGTAGTGCTCCAGCACCCGTTCGAGGTCGGCGAGCACCTCCGGGAGGCTCCAGGTGCCCGCGGGTGAGCGGCCGTGTCCGCGCAGGTCGACGGCGAGCACCCGGTGCCGGGGGACGAGCAGCGGGGCGACGGCGGCCCAGTCGGCGAGTGTGCGACCCGCTCCGTGGAGGAGAAGCAGGGGTGGGCCGTCGCCCCCGTGATCGTGTACGGCCAGTGCGATGCGCTCTCCGGTCATGCTCTGACGATAAAGCGTCAGGTCAGGGCTCCATGGCCGTGCCCGGCCTCCCGACGGGCGCCCGGCCGGAATCGGGGCACTTCCCCGGCGGCGGCATCCGTCGTGCGGCCGGCCCGCGCTCCGGCCGGCGGGGCGGGGGCCCGAGTGTGCCCCGTGGCCGGGGCAGGCACTTGACGAAGTCGGGCATGCACGATTTGATCCTGGCGTGCCGTGGTGCGACCCGGCACGCAGAGGTACGCCCAGCCGGTAGCGGACTCGGTTCAAGTCCGGCCAAAGTCGCCAGGATCGCGGGCAGCGTCCGAGGCGGGGACGTACTCGCGATTGATGGAGCGGACATGCCCCCCGTCAAACGTGTTCTCCGCGCCGGAGTTCTGGGTACGGCCACGGCCCTGGCCGGTCTTCTGACGCTCGCGGGCTGCGACTCGGGGAACGACACGAGCGCATCACCGAAGAGCCCGAGCAGGACGTCCGGGACCCCGGCCGCCTCTCAGGCGCCCTCCGGGACCCCGGCCGAGCCCTCGGCGCCGGTCGCGACGACAGCCGGATCGCCGAAACCGAAACACCGCCCCGACCGGACGGCGAAGGTGAAACTCCCCCCGCTCCACGCGGGATTCGACTACCAGATCGGCGGCGCCTATCCGCCGGCCGCCGGTGTCCGCATCGTCAGCCGCGACCGCTCGTCGTCCCCCGCGCCGGGCCTGTACAACATCTGCTACGTCAACGCCTTCCAGGCGCAGCCGGAGGAACGCGGGCAGTGGCCCGCCGACCTGCTGCTGCGGGACGCGCACGGCAAGGTCGTCGTCGACGAGGACTGGAACGAGGCGCTGCTCGACATCCGCACGCCGGCCAAGCGCGAGCGGGTGGCCGCGCGCGTGGACCGGTGGATCGACGACTGCGCCCGGAAGGGATTCGACGCGGTCGAGCCGGACAACCTCGACAGCTACACCCGCTCCCGGAAGCTGCTGACCGCGGACGACGCCACCGCGTTCATCCGCCTGCTGTCGGAGCACGCGCACACCCGGCAGCTGGCGATCGGGCAGAAGAACACCGTCGAACTGGCGGGGCTCAGGTCGCGGACCGGGCTCGACTTCGCGGTGGCGGAGGAGTGCGGCGAGTACGACGAGTGCGGGGAGTACGCGAAGGCGTTCCACGACCGGGTGGTCGTCGTCGAGTACACCGACAGGGGTCTGCGCAAGGCCCGTTCGGCCTTCGGCGACCGGCTGAGCATCGTGCGCCGGGACGTGCTGGTCTCGACGCCCGGCGGCGCCGACTACGTCCGCAAGACTCGCTGACGGGGGCCGGGATGACACGCGCGATCGCGCGGCGCCGGCTGCTCCTGGGCGCGGCGGCCGCCGGGGCACTCGCCGGCTGCGCCGGCCCCTCGGACGGCGTCGGCGCCGACGGCAGGGTGACCGTCGAGCTGTGGCACGGCCAGAACGACACGGCCAGGAAGGCCGTGGAGGCGCTGGTCGCCGAGTTCAACCGCACGCATCCACGCGTCCACGTGGACAGTTCGGGCGGCGGGGTGCTGGCCGACGCGATGCTCCAGAAGGTGACGGCCGCGCTCGCCGCCGGCTCCTACCCCGACATCGCCTACGTCTTCGGCTCGGACCTGGCCAGCGTCGCCCGCAGCCCCCGGGTCGTCGATCTGACCTCCGCGCTCCACACGGGCTCCCCGCCGTGGAACTCCTTCTGGGCGCCGGTACGGGACGCGGTCACCGTCAACGGCAAGGTGCGCGCCGCCCCGGCGGTGCTCGACTCGCTGGCCGTCGTCTACAACAAGAAGCTGTTCCGGCAGGCCGGGGTCCCCTTCCCGGAGCCGGGCTGGAGCTGGGACGAGTTCGCCGACACCGCGCGGCGGCTGACCGACTCCGGGCGCGGCGTGTTCGGCACCGGCTGGCCGGGCACGGGCGACGAGGACACCGTCTGGCGGCTGTGGCCGATGATCTGGGACCTCGGCGGCGACGTGGTCGCCGCCGACGGCAAGGGCATCGGCTTCGCCGAACAGGGCACCGAGGCCCTGGGGACCCTCGCCCGGCTGGCCCACGACCAGAGCGTGTACGTGGACCCGAAGCCGGGCGGCGAGCAGATGTACCAGGTCTTCCTGGGCGGCCGGATGGCCATGGTGGCGACCGGACCCTGGCAGCTTCCGGACATCATCACCGCGAAGGTCGACTACGACGTCGTCCCCCTGCCGACCTACAACGGCAGACCGGTCACCATCTCCGGGCCGGACACCTGGACCGTGTTCGACAACGGCGAGACGCGCTCCCGGGCCGCCGTCGAGTTCGTCCGCTGGATGAGCCGGCCGGCGCAGGACGCGCGCTGGGGCATCTCCGCCGGCAGCCTCCCGCTCAGCTCGGGCACCGCCCGGCGGCCGGAGTGGCGCGCCCACTCCGCGACGACCAAGGGTCTCGACGTGTTCACCGACGCACTGGAATCCGCCCGGGTCCGGCCGGTGCACCCGGCCTACCCGCAGATCTCCCAGGCTCTCGGCGAGGCGATCGTCTCGGTCCTGCTCGGCAAGGACTCCCCCGCCCACGCCATCCGCCGGTGCGCCGACAGGGCCGACGCGGCCCTGCTCATCCCCCGGTGACCTCGACTTCCGACGTTCCCAGCTGACTTCCAGGTGAAGGAGGCCGTCATGTCCACTCTTCCCCGCGCCCTCACGCTCGCACCGGGCGCCGCGGTGAGCCCGGCCGCCGCACGGCGCGCCGCCCGCCGCCGGGCCCGGCGCGAGACGGCCACCGCCTGGGGGTTCATCAGCCCGGCGGTCGTCGTGATCCTGGGTCTGAGCATCGTGCCCGTCATCTGGTCGCTGCTGCTCTCCTTCCGGGCCGACGATCTGGTCACCCCCGGCCGCTGGGTCGGCCTCGACAACTACCGGGCGCTGATCCAGGACCCCGACTTCCATACGGCCGTGGGAAATACGCTGCTGTACACCGCCCTGTACGTGCCGCTCAGCCTGCTCGGCGGGCTGGCGCTCGCCCTGGCGCTGAACCGCCGTATCCCCCTCATCGGCCTCTACCGCACGCTCGTCTTCGTTCCGTTCGTGGTGTCGGCGACCGCGCAGGGCGTGCTGTTCTCGTTCATCCTCGATCCGGAATTCGGCGCCGCGAACTCCCTGCTGCACAAGATCGGCCTGTACCCTCAGGGCTTTCTGACCGACCCGGACCAGGCGATCTACCTGCTGGTGCTGATCTCGCTGTGGAGCGGCGTCGGCTTCTGTGTGGTCGTCTATCTGGCCGCGCTCCAGGACGTCCCGCCCGAACTCGTGGAATCCGCGCGGATCGACGGGGCGGGGCGCTGGCGGGTGCTGCGCCACATCACCCTGCCGACGCTCACCCCGGTCACCGTGTTCCTGCTGCTGTGGCAGCTGATCACGGCGCTCCAGGTCTTCGACCTGATCTATGTGACGACGAAGGGCGGGCCCCTCGGCTCGACCGGCGTGGTCGTCTACTTCGTCTGGCAGCAGGCGTTCCAGATGTTCACGGCCGGCTACGGGGCCGCGGCGGCGTACGTCCTGGCGGTCGCGCTGCTGGTGGCGAGCGGAGCGCTGCACCTCGTACGGCGCCGGCAGGCTCGTACGGAAGGAGCGGTCCGATGAGTTCACCCACCGCCTCCCGGAGGTTGAGCGCCTGGCACCTGTTGCTGGCGCCGCTCACGCTGTGCTTCGCGCTGCCGCTGGTGTGGCTGGTGCTCAGCTCGGTGATGTCCAACGCGGAGATCAACCGGTTCCCGCCCGCGCTGTGGCCGAAGGGCATCGACCTGGGCGGCTACCGCTATGTGCTCGGGAACGCGATGTTCCCCCGCTGGTTCGCCAATTCACTGATCGTCGCGTCGGCGGCCGTCCTGTCGAATCTGCTGCTCGGGGCCCTGGGCGGCTATGCCTTCGCGCGGATGCGGTTCGCCGGATCGCGGGCGCTGCTCGGGCTGATGCTGGCGACGATGGTGATCCCCTTCCAGCTCACGATGATCCCGACGTTCCTGGTGATGAAGGAGCTGGGGCTCATCGACTCGCTCGGCGCGCTGATCGTGCCCTCGCTCGTCACCCCGTTCGCGGTCTTCCTGTTCCGGCAGTTCTTCCTCGCCCTGCCCCGGGAGATGGAGGAGGCCGCCTGGATCGACGGGTGTTCGCGGCTGCGGGTGCTGTTCTCGATCGTGCTGCCGCTGGCCAGGCCCGCGCTGGCCACGGTCGCGGTGCTGACGTTCCTGAGCACCTGGAACGATCTGTCCTGGCCGCTCATCGCGATCAACCACGACACCCAGTACACGCTGCAACTCGGTCTGACGACGTTCCAGGGACAGCACCACACGCGGTGGTCGGCGGTGATGGCGGGCAATGTGATCACCGTGCTGCCCGTCCTGATCGCGTTCCTGCTCGCGCAGAAGACCTTTGTCCAGTCGCTCACTTCGAGCGGGCTGAAGGGCTAGGCGGGCATGAATTCGTTCGATCTCCTGGTCGTCGGCGACGCCAATCCGGATGTCGTGGTCGGTCCGCTGCGCGGCCCCCTTGTCTTCGGGCAGCGCGAACAGCTCGTCGAGCACGCCGGGTTGGTGCTGGGCGGCTCCGCGGCGATCATGGCGTGCGGCGCGGCGCGGCTCGGACTGCGGGTCGCGTTCGCGGGCCGGGTCGGTGACGATCCCGCGGGCGCCTTCGTGCGCGAGGCGCTCGCCGGACGCGGCGTCGACATCGGCTTCCTGGTCACGGACCCGGACCTGCCGACACCGCTCACGACCGTCGTCACGGCCGGGGACGGGGACCGGGCCATCCTCACCGCGCCGGGCTGTCTCGCGGCGACCGGTCCCGAGGACGTGCCGCGGGACCTGATCGCGGCCTCCCGGCACGTGCACGCGGCATCGTTCTTCCTGATGCCCCGTCTGGCGCGGTCACTGGCCGAGGTGTTCGCCGTGGCCCGGGAGACGGGCGCGACGACGTCCCTCGACACCAACGACGACCCCGCAGGCCGTTGGGACCGCCACCTCCTGGACCCGGTACTGGAGTTCATCGACTTCCTGCTGCCCAACGCGGCGGAGGCACGCGCCCTGTCCGGGGAGACCGAACTGGTCCCGGCCGCCGTGCTCCTGGCCGGCCGGGGACCGACGGTCGTCGTCAAGGACGGCGCGAACGGAAGCCTCGCGTGCGCGGGGACACGGCTGTCGCGCGTACCGGCCGTGCCGGTCGACCCCGTGGACTCTGTCGGCGCGGGCGACAGCTTCGACGCCGGATTCGTCGCCGCGACCCTGCGGGGCCTTGACCTGCGCTCCGCGCTCACGGTGGCCACCGCCTGCGGTTCGCTGTCGACCCGGGCGCACGGCGGGACGGCGGCACAGCCCACCTGGGACGAGGCCCGCACCGCGACCGCCCACCGGTCCGCGTCACCCCGGTCCACCTCCTCGGGCCCCTTCGACCACGCGAGCCACTCGGGCACCACCCCTCGAACCGCGGACGCCCCGGGCGCCGGCCCGCACCGCGCGAAGGCCCCGAACACCGCCGAAGGCCAGGGCACTTCAGAGACCCCCCGCACTTCCGACACCTGGAGCCGTTCTTGACTTCTCCCCCGCCTAAAGGCGAGGGATTCCAACGGTCGCTCGCTGGGTTTCCTGCTTCACCGACGACTGCCCCGTCCGGGAGGACTCCCGTTGAGGTCTTACACCGTCTCCACAGGCAGACACGGCCAGCCCGGCCGCGAGAATGTTCTTCGCCGCGTTCACGTCGCGGTCATGCGTCACGCCACAGTCGCACGTCCACTCACGCACGTTCAGCGGCAACTCGCCGCGGACCGACCCGCACGCCCCACACAGCTTGCTGGATGGGAACCAGCGGTCGATCACGACAAGTTCGCGCCCGTACCAGGCGCACTTGTACTCCAGCATCATGCGGAGATCCGTCCAAGCCGCGTCGGCGATGGCGCGTGCGAGTCTGCCGTTCTTCAGCAGGTTGCGGACGGCGAGGTCCTCGATCACGACCGTTTGGTTCTCACGGACGAGTCGAGTCGACAGCTGGTGCAGGAAGTCACGGCGCCGGTCGGCGATCCGGGCATGCACTCTGGCGACCTTGCGGCGAGCCTTCTCCCGGTTGGCGGATCCCTTCGCCTTGCGCGACAGCTCCCGCTGAGCCTTCGCGAGACGAGCGCGGTCGCGACGCTCGTACCGGGGATTGGCGATCCTCTCCCCGGTGGACAACGCCACCAGCGACGTGACCCCGACGTCCAGACCGACCGCCGTGTTCATAGCAGGGGCCGGGACGGCGATGGTGTCCTCACAGAGCAGAGACACGAACCAGCGGCCCGCGCTGTCGCGGGACACAGTCACCGTGGTCGGCTCCGCGCCCTCGGGCAGGGGACGCGACCAGCGGATGTCCATAGGCTCGGCCATCTTGGCCAGCGTCAGCCTCCCGTCGCGCCACCTGAAGGCGCTGCGGGTGTACTCGGCCGAAGCCCGCGACCTCTTCCGAGACTTGTAGCGCGGATACCTGGCCCGCTTGGCGAAGAAGTTCCCGAACGCCGAATGCAGATGGCGCAGCGCCTGCTGGAGCGGGACAGAGGACACCTCGGCCAGGAAAGCGAGTTCCTCGGTCTTCTTCCATTCCGTCAGTGCGGCGGACGACTGCACGTAGGACATGCGGCGCTGCTCGCCGTACCAGGCCCGCGTGCGCTCCTCCAGCGCCTTGTTGTAGACGAAGCGGACGCAGCCGAACGTGCGGGACAGCTCAGCCGCCTGCTCACCCGTGGGGTAAAAGCGGTACTTGAACGCCCGCTTGACCTGCCGCGTCATGCCTCACACTTTATCGGCTTCCGTGTTAGCAGAGGATGCCGACCAGTAGTCGGCGAACGCCGAATCGCCCTGACGGCGATTCCGGCTTTCCCTGTCCTGCTCCGGAGGAGTCCGTTCCCTCGCCGGCCTGAAGGCCGGAGTATCCATGGAGGTAATCCGATGAACGACGTCACCACCCCGAAGATCGCCTTCATCGGAGCCGGGAGTGTGGTGTTCACCCAGGGACTGCTGGCCGACCTGTTCACGTTTCCCGAACTCGCCCACGCCCGGATCGCGTTGCACGACATCGACCCGGAGCGGCTCGCCACGGCGGAGGGCGCCGCCCGGTACATCGCCGGCGTGCGCGGCGCCAAGCCCACGATCACCTCGCATGCCGACCGGCGCGCGGCCCTGGAGGACGCCGACTTCGTCATCAACATCATCCAGGTCGGCATGGACGGGGCGACCCGCACCGACTTCGCCATCCCCGCCCGCTACGGACTGCGCCAGACCATCGGCGACACGCTCGGCATCGGCGGCATCTTCCGCGCTCTGCGCACCTTCCCCGTGCTCCGCGCGCTCGCCTCCGACATGGCCGAACTCTGCCCGGACGCCCTGCTGTTGAACTACACCAACCCCATGGCGATGAACGTCCTCTACCTCAGCCGCCTCGCCCCGGCCCTGCGCGTCACCGGCCTGTGCCACTCGGTGTACTGGACGATGCACGACCTCGCCCACCTGATCGGCGTCCCCTTCGAGGAGGTCACCCATCTGGCCGCCGGGGTCAACCACCAGGCGTGGGTGCTGCGTTTCGAGCGCGCGGGCCAGGACCTCTACCCGCTCCTGGACGAGGCCATCGCCAAGGACCCGGGACTGCTGCGCCGGGTCCGGGTGGACATGTACCGCCGCCTCGGCCACTACCCCACCGAGACCAGCGAGCACTCATCGGAGTACGTGCCGTGGTACCTCCACCACGACAGCGAGATCGAGCGGCTCAGGCTGCCGGTCGGCGCCTATCTGGAGATCATCGAGGAGAACGCGGCGAGCTACCGGCGCACCCGCGACGCCCTCGCCTCGGGGGAACCCCTCCCCGTCGAGGGCACGCTGGAGTACGCCCCGCAGATCATCCACAGCACGCTCACCGGCACCCCGCGCACGATCTACGGCAATGTGCCCAATCGCGGCCTGATCGACAACCTCCCGGCGGACTGTGTCGTCGAAGTCCCCTGCCTGACGGACGCGTTGGGGGTGCAGCCGACCCGCGTCGGCGCGCTGCCGCCGCAGTGCGCGGCGCTGAACAGCGCGTACGTCGCCGTCAACGACCTGGTGGTCCGCGCCGCCACCGACAACGAGCCGCGTCACATCCGGCACGCCGCGATGGCCGACCCCGCGACGGCCGCCGCCCTCCCCGTCGAGCGCATCTGGGACCTGTGCGACGACCTCGTACGGGCCCACGGCGACCTGCTGCAGCCCGAACTGAGGGCGCAGTTGGGCCATTGAGTCCGAGGCCGGGACCGGAGGCCGGGAGGGGCCGGGGGCCGGGAGGGGCCGGGGGCCGGGGCCCCACCGAGTCGCGGATTCCCGGCGACGGGCCGCAGCGCCCCTCGCCCGGTCGGCCCCGCCCTCGGCCCACGGCCGGGCACCGGCACCCGGCCCTCCGGCACCACC
>NZ_JBHWVI010000024.1:0-64573 GCF_042737005.1 Streptomyces sp. NPDC060027 | reverse complement strand
CCCCGTCGGCAAGCAGACGCGCCACAGGCCCGGGTCGGCGTGACCTAAAACCGATCATTCGCCCAGAACGCCTCGCGGTCTGGACCACTGGCAGTCCGAAGGGGCGGACCTCTGCGTTCCAGATCCGGTCCGTCTTGAACCTTGGCCAGCACAGGGGCGTTTCGCGCGGTAACCGATCGCTTTCCCACAGTGACCGCCCCACCTCGGCCACGACGTCGGCGGCATCCGTTCGATACCCGCTCTTTTCCGTCACGTTTCGCAGCAGGCGCACGAAAGCTACACAGAGACACCACTATGTGACGCGGGGAAAGCGCAACGACCACGTCTGAGGGGGGCTGTGGCGTCGCGCCAGGGGGTGGTCCGCTCCATGGGAGCAGTACTCACCCCTGCCCGGGGAGGGATTTTCACCGCATGAAGCGGACCATCGGCACGACCGCGCTCACCGTCGGCGCGCTCATCGCCTCACTCGGCTTACAGGCCGGCACGGCATACGCGGACGCCGTGACACCCCGTATCGATCTGCGGGTCCTGATCGTGAGTGACGGGGGCCCGGCGACCGACGCCATCGCGGCCGAACTCGCCGCCGCGGGAACGCCGTACACCGAGGTCGACCTGCAGCAGCCCGGACGGCCGGTGATCGACGCCGGTTTCCTCGCGGACACCGTGGACGGCGTACCGCGCGCCAAGTACCAGGCCGTCGTGCTGCCCAACGACAACCCGTTCACGGCGAACTCCGCCGAGATGGCGGCCCTCGCGGCCTACGAGCAGACCTACGCGATCCCGCAGGTCGACGCCTACACGTACGCGCGCCCCGAGGCCGGACTCCAGTACCCGGTCGGCGGCGGCTACTCCGGCAGCCTCGACGGCGTGCGGGCACAGGTCACGACGGCCGGCAAGGCCGGGCCGTTCGGCTATCTCGACGGATCGGTGCCGTTCGAGGACAACTCCCCCGACGTGGGCGAGAGTTACGCCTATCTGTCGACGCCCGCCGCGGGAGCCGACTTCACTCCCTACGTCGACGCGCCGGTCCCCGGGCAGTCGACGCGAGGGTCCCTCGTGGGCGAGTACCGGCACGACGGACGGCGCGAGCTCGTCGTCACGTTCGTCTACAACCGGTACCAGCAGCAGTTCCGGCTGCTGGCACGCGGAATCGTGGAGTGGATGACCCAGGGCGTGCGCCTCGGCGCCTCACGCAACTACTTCGCCGTGCACGTCGACGATGTCTTCGCCGGTGACGACCGCTGGGACACGACGCTCAACTGCACGCCGGGCGACATCGACTGCCCGCAGGGCGAGGGCGTTGCGAACCCGATCCGGATGACTCCGGCGGACGTCGACCACGCGACCGACTGGCAGAGCAGCCGGAACTTCACCCTCGACCTGGCCTACAACGGCGCCGGCAGCGTCGACCAGCGCGAGGACCACAACGGTGCCGACCCACTCGCCGACCAACTGATCGCCGACCGCGACCGGTTCCGCTGGATCAACCACACCTTCACCCACGCCTTCCTCGGCTGTGAGCAGGACATCAGCGCGGTGCCGTGGACGTGCGCCACCAACGCCGACGGCAGCACCAAGTGGGTCGGCCGCACCACGATCGCCGACGAGATCGCGGCCAACCGGGCCTGGGGCCAGACCGCCGGACTCCCGCTGGACAACCAGGAGTTGATCACCGGCGAACACTCCGGTCTGAAGCTCTCGCCGCAACAGCCCGTCGACAACCCCAACCTGGCACTCGCCCTCGGCGACAACGGCGTCACCTGGCTCGGCTCCGACAACTCCCGCGAGCCCGACCAGCGTCAGGTCGGTCCCGCCACCACCGTCCCCCGCTACCCGATGAACGTCTTCTACAACGCGGGGAAGGCGGCCGAACAGGTCGACGAGTACAACTGGATCTACACCGGCCGCGCCCAGGGCGGCAGCGGCATCTGCGAGGACCATCCGGACACCTCGACCTGCCTGTCGGCGCCGCTGAGCACCAGCACGGGCTACGCCGACCACATCGTGCCGCTGGAGACCCGGATCGACCTCGGGCACGTGCTCGCGAACGACCCCAAGCCGCACTTCATCCACCAGTCGAACCTCGCCGAGGAACGCATCGCCTACCCGGTGCTCGATGGCGTCCTCGACGGCTACGCGAACCTGTTCGCGGACGACACCCCGGTGGTGAACCTGCGGATGAAGGACATCGGCGTCGAACTGCGGCGCCGCGCCACCTGGAAGACCGCAGTCGACGCCGGCCAGGTCACCGCCTACCGGGTCGGCGACACCGTCACCGTCCAGGCGCCGAGCGGCGTCGCGGTCACCGCCACCATGCCCACGGGCACCACGATCGGCACCGCGGGCTTCGGCGACGCGTACGCCGGCGAGGTCTCCGGATGGACCGCCTCGGCCGGCACACCGCTCACGCTCGGCCTGCCGTCGTCCACCGCCGGCCCGACCTCGACCGTCGACGCCACCCGGCAGCCCGCGACCAGCCGCACGCCGCGCACCCGGGTGCCGGCGGGCGTCACCGAGCAGGTCCCCTACAGCCCGGACAACTGAGCCGCGCACCGACCGAAGGTCCCGGCCGCGCCGTCAGCGGCCAGGACGGGCACGACCACCCCACACCTCGGCCGTGGAGCACATCAATGCACGTTCCCCGCGGCGCGCGGAGCCTCAGCTCAACGCGCGTCACCCTGCTCACCGAAGGCACCTACCCGCACAGCCATGGCGGCGTCAGCGTCTGGTGCGACCAACTCGTCGACGGCATGCCCGACATCGACTTCGACGTCATCGCCGTCACCGGCACCGGACGCGAACCCATCGTCTGGGACATCCCCGCACAGGTCATGGACGTCGTCGCGGTCCCCATGTGGGGGCCCGCGCCCGACGGCCGCCCTCCCCGCGGGCGCCGCCGCAACCAACTCACCGCCGCCTACGAACAGTTCCTGACCGCTCTCGTGGACCCGTGCGCCGAGGACCGGTTCGCCGCCGCCCTGTACGCGATGGCGCAGGCCGCGGCCGACGGGATGCTGAGTCCCTTCCTGCGCGGCGACCGCGCGATCAGCATCCTGACCGGTGTGTGGAACCGTCCGGGGCTCGCCGTCCGCGAGGCCCGGCCGACCCTGCACGACGCCATCACCGCGACCGCTCTGCTGGAGCACGCGCTGCGTCCCCTGACGGCACCACTGCCCGAGCACGGGGTGGCGCACGCGGTCAGCGGCGGCGTCGCCGTGCTGCCGGGCCTCGCCGCGCTCGAACGGCACGGCGTACCACTGCTGTTGACCGAGCACGGCGTATATCTGCGCGAGCGCTACCTCGGCTACCGGACCGCCCCGTACCGCTGGCCGGTGAAGGCCGTCGTGCTGGGCTTCTTCCGGCTGCTCGCGGAGGAGACGTACCGGCGCGCCGCCCTGATCACCCCGGGCAACCGCTACAACCGGCTGTGGGAGGAGCAGGGCGGCGCCGCGCCCGAGGCGATCCGCACCGTCTACAACGGCGTGGACCCCGCCGCGTTCCCGCCCGCGGGCCCCGAGCCCGAGCGGCCGACCCTCAGCTGGGCCGGACGCGTCGACCCGATCAAGGACCTGGAGACCCTGATCCGGGCGTTCGCGCTGGTTCGGGCCGAACTCCCGGACGCGCGGCTCAGGTTGTTCGGCGGCACACCGCGGGGCGGCGAGGCCTACCGGGAACGGTGCGAGGCCCTGGCCGCCGAGCTGGGGCACGCGGACGCGGTCACCTTCGAGGGTCGCGTGGACGACATCAAGGACGCCTACGCGGCGGGCAATGTCGTGATGCTCTCCAGCATCAGCGAGGGCTTCCCGTTCACCCTGATCGAGGCCATGTCGTGCGGGCGGGCGACCGTGTCCACGGACGTGGGCGGGGTGCGCGAGGCCGTCGGCGACAGCGGTCTCGTCGTCCCGCCGCGCGATGCGGGCGCCATGGCGGCCGCCGCGCTGGAGCTGCTGGGCGATCCCGGACGCCGTCGCTCGATGGGCGAGGCGGCCCGGCTGCGGGTCATCGAGCAGTTCACGCTGCGGCAGACCGTGGACACCTTCCGGTCCATCTACCTGGAGCTGTCGGCGCTCGGCCGGATCGTCCCGGAGGTCCTCGAGACGGCCGGCGCCGCGCTCGCGGCACCGGGCGGCCCGGCGGCCGAGTCGATGCCGAGGAGCCTGGCCGGATGAGCGGACCGATGGCCCTCGAACCCGGCGGCGCGGCGGGCGACACACTGTCCCTGCGGCTCGCCGCCGCCCGCCCGCCCGCCCTCTCCGCGCCCGGCCACGGCGCGGACCAGGACGCGGTCGACCGGCTCGCCGCCGAGCTGGCGGACGGCATCGGGCCGGCCGTCCACCCGTACGAGGTGGCCGCACTGCTGGAATCGGAGGGGCTGACCGCCGAGGTCATCCAGGAGCGGTACGGGCACCCGAACCTCTTCTCGCTCGCCTCCGCGCTGTACGAGAGGGTCCCACGCACCTTTCCCGAGCCGGCCCGGCCCGCCGACCCGTGGCGTCCGGACCATGTGCGCTGCGGGTTGCGCGGGGCGCTGTTCGCCCTGCCGGGCCTCGCCTATCTGCTGGCCGGGCGGCTGTGGCACGCGGGGCGGGACCTCGACGTCCTCGTGCTGGCCGGACTCGTCTCCTGGGCCTGGGGGCAGGCGCTCGGGCACCGCGCCTATCTGCGCAAGACCACGGGGCGCCGCGAGGCGGGCCGGACCCTGCTCAAGGGGGCACCGCTCGGCGCGCTCGCCGCGACGGCCTCCGGGGCGCTGGTCGCCGGGTCCGGCACGGCCATCGGGGTCGCCGCCGCCCAGTCGGTGTATCTCGCGGCGGCCGGGGTGCTGCTGGTGCTGGGCGGGGAGCGGCTGCTGCTGGCCGCGCTCACCCCGCTGATCGCCGGCGCGGCGGCGCTGCCCTGGTGGGAGCCGGGGACCGTGCTGCGCATCGGCCTGCCGCTGCTGTCCGTGCTCGGCGCGGTCGCCGCGGCCGGCTGGGCACTGCGGGCCGCGTTCGCCGCCGCCCCCGTCCCGGACGGCGCCCGTCCGTCGCTGCTGCGGTCGCTGCCGTACGGCCTGTTCGGACTGTCCGCCGGGGTGCTGGTGCTGCTGGAGGGACGGCAGCATCCGTACGCCGTGATCGTGCTGACCGTGAGCATGGGACCGGCGGAGTGGCTGCTGTACCGGTATCGCGGGATGTCGGTGGCGGCGCTGCGGGCGACCGCGACTCCGGCCGCCTTCCTGCTGCGTTCGGCGGGCATCCTCGGTCTCTGCCTGCTCGTCTACGTCCTCCCGCTGCTGCCCGCGGCCCTGCTCACCGGCGCGGAGCCGGCCCCGCTGCTGCTGCTCGCGGCCACGCTGTGGACCGCGCTGCTGCTCCAGGCCTTCGGAGTGGCCTGGGCGCCGGCCGCGGTCTGTCTGGCGGCGGCCGGCGGGGCCGCCGCGACCACCGTGCTCCATCCGCCGCCGAGCGGCGTCGCGCTGTCCCTGTTCTGCGGCACCGCCGCCCTGTGTCTCGCGGCGTGCGCCGTGCGGCTGCTGGGTCGGCCGGCGCCGCACGCCTGAACCATCGCCCGCGGCCCGCCCGGACGAACGCGTCCCGAGGACCGCCACGGCGCACCGCGCACCGACAACCAGGCGCATCACACGCACAACACATGAGCAACCGACCGGAAGGAACTACGAGTTGACCACCGAACCGCTCGCCGCCGTCACCGGAGCCGAGGGTTTCATCGGCTCCCACCTCACCGAGGCGCTGGTCGCCTCCGGACACCGGGTGAGGGCCATGGCGCAGTACAACTCCTTCTCCTCGTACGGCTGGCTGGAGACCCTGGCCCCCGACGTCCTGGACCATGTGGACATCGTCCTCGGCGATGTCCGGGATCCGGGCTCGGTCCGCGGTCTGGTCGAAGACGCCGACTGCGTCTACCACTTGGCCGCGCTCATCGCGATCCCGTACTCCTACCGGGCGCCGCACAGCTATGTGGACACCAACGTCACCGGCACCCTCAATGTGCTGGAGGCCGTGCGTGCCCTCGGCACGCCCCGGCTCGTGCACACCTCCACCAGCGAGACCTACGGCACCGCGCGGACCGTACCGATCACCGAGGACCACCCGATCAACACCCAGTCCCCGTACGCCGCTTCGAAGGCGGGCGGGGACCGGCTGGCCGACAGCTACCACGCGAGCTTCGACACTCCGGTGGTGACGCTCCGGCCGTTCAACACCTTCGGCCCGCGCCAGTCGATGCGCGCGGTGATCCCCACCGTCATCGGCCAGGTGGCCTCGGGCGAACGCACCATCACCCTCGGCGATCTGCGGCCCACCCGCGACTTCACCTTCGTCCGCGACACCGCGCAGGCGTTCCTCGCGGTGGGCACGGCGCCCGCGGAACGGGTCGTGGGCCGGACCTTCAACGCCGGTACGGGCGGGGAGATCTCGGTCGGCGACCTGGTGGCGCTGATCGGCAAGGTGATGGACACCGCCCTCGATGTACGCGAGGACGCGGGGCGCATCCGGCCGGCCAACTCCGAGGTGATGCGGCTGGTCGCCGACGCGACCCGGCTCACCGAGGCGACCGGCTGGAGCCCCGGCCACGACCTGGCCCAAGGACTCGCGCGGACCGTGGAGTTCTTCCGCGAACCGGCGAACCTGGCCCGCTACAAGACCGGCATCTACAACATCTGATCCGTCCGGCACGTCCCACGAAGGAGGAGCCTCATGCACGCAGTGATTCTGGCGGGAGGCAAGGGCGTCCGGCTGCGGCCCTACACCACCGCGCTGCCCAAGCCGCTCGTGCCCATCGGCGACCAGCACGCCATTCTGGAGATCGTGCTGCGCCAGCTCGCCTCGGCCGGTTTCACCGGCTGCACCATCGCCATAGGACACCTGGGCGAGATCATCCGCGCCTACGTCGGCGACGGCTCCCAATGGGGCATGGCCGTCGACTACGCCACCGAGGAGAGCCCGCTCGGCACCATGGGGCCGCTGCTGACCATGCGCGACCGGCTGCCCGAGTCGTTCCTCGTGATGAACGGCGATGTGCTCACCGATCTCGACTTCGCCGACGTCCTTGTGCAGCACCGGAGTTCGGGCGCGCCGCTGACCATCGCGACGTATGCGCGCAAGGTGCACATCGACTTCGGTGTGCTGACCACCGACGACAGCAAGGTGGTGGCCTTCACGGAGAAGCCGAGCATCGACTACCGCGTCTCGATGGGCGTGTACGGTCTGTCGCGGTCCACGCTCGAGGGCTACACGCCGGGACTGCCGCTGGGCTTCGACGAGCTGGTCCTCGATCTGCTGCGGAGCCGGAACGAACCGCACGCCTACGACTTCGACGGGTACTGGCTCGACATCGGCCGTCCGGACGACTACGACCGGGCCAACGCCGAGTTCACCACCCGCAAGTCGCTTTTGCTCAAGGGAGCCTGACCACCGCATGCGCATTCTCGTCCTGGGCTTCACCGGCTATCTGGGCGGCCATGTCGTCGAGCACCTGCACACCCTTCCGGGCGTGCGGGTGCTCGGCGGCGGCCGCTCGCCCGCCGCGGAGTTCGGCATCGACCTGGCCACCGCCCGCAAGGAGCGGCTGGTCCCGACCCTGGCGGCGGCCGCACCCGACGCCGTGATCAACTGCGCCGGCGCGACCGGTGGTGACGCCGTGACCCTCGCCGAGGTCAACTCCCGTGGCCCCGCCGTTCTGTGCGCGGCGCTGCGCGAGGCGGCACCGGCCGCCCGGCTGGTCCATCTGGGCTCGGCCGCCGAGTACGGTCCCGGCGTCCGGGACATCAGCGTGACGGAGTCGGCGGCCACCCGTCCGCTCGCCCCGTACGGGGCCACCAAGCTCGCCGGCACGGTCACCGTCAGCACCTCCGGCCTGGACGCGGTGGTGCTGCGGGTCGGCAACCCGGTGGGGCCCGGAGCACCGGCCGCCGGACTGCCGGGCCGGATCGCGGGACTGCTCCGCGAGGCCGGCCGGGACCCGGACGCGGTGATCCGGCTGGGCGACCTGTCGGCGTACCGCGACTTCGTGGACGTACGCGATGTGGCGCGGGCAGCGGTGTCCGCGGCGACGGCGCCGGGGACCCTGCCGCGGGTCCTCAACATCGGGGGCGGAAAGGCCGTTCCGGTGCGCGACCTGGTGAGCGGGCTGGCGCGCGTCGCCGGGTTCCGGGGGCGGATCGAGGAGAACGGCGGCGGGTCCGCCCGCTCGGGCGAGGTGTCGTGGCAGTGTTCCGACATCACCGCCGCCGGGGAGGCCCTCGGCTGGCGGCCGTCCCTGACCCTCGACGACTCACTGGCCGCGCTCTGGACCGCGGTCGGGAGGACGGCTCCCGTCCCCCCGTTCGAAGGCGACCGGGCGCCATGAGTCTGCTGATTCCGCTGTACGTCCATCCCGGCGAGGATCCGGGCGCCTGGCACCGTCTGATCAGGTCGGCCGACCAGACGTACGGGGTCGTCGTCAACCCGGCCGACGGACCGGGCACGGACCCGGACCCGGCGTTCACCGCGGCGGCCGAGGCGCTGCGGTCGGCGGGCGCCCGGCTGCTCGGCTATGTCGACACCGACTACGGCGCCCGCGATCCGGACGACATCGCGGACGAGGTCCTGCGGCACCGGGACTGGTACGGGACGCAGGGCCTTTTCCTCGACCGGGTGGCGCCGACCCCTGCGGCGCTGCCCGCCTGCAAGCGGCTGGTGCAGAGCGTGCGGCGGCTCGGCGCGGCTCCGGTCGTGCTGAACACGGGCGTCCACCCCGCGCCGGGGTACGCCCGAGTCGCGGATCTGCTGGTCACGTTCGAGGGCCACTGGTCCACGTACGTGTCGGCGTTCAGCAGACCGGAGTGGACCGCGCGGCATCCGCCCGAGCGGTTCTGTCATCTGGTCTACGGCGTCCCCGAGGCGCTCGTTCCGCTCGCCGTCCGCACCGCGCGTGAGCGCGGTGCGGCGGTGGCCGGGCCGGTGACGGGTGAACTCCCCAACCCCTGGTCGCGGTTGACGACCGCCCTCAGCGAACCGGAGTAACGAGCGGCACACATCCCCCGACCTCCTTTGCAACGGTTTGATGGCATGTCTCGGTCAAATCTGCCAGGCTTCCGAGTGCCGTCGCCCTGACCCCAGGTCGACGGCACGGAAATCTCACCAAGCGACCGCGCGCACCCGCGCGCGGCCCGCGGCCGCCCACCGGCGCACCCCAGTCGTCCGGGCGGCCACCGAGCAGGCCGGAATCCCGGCCGCCTCAAAGGAGATTCGTGTGAGACCGACCCCCCTCAAGGCCATCGCGACACGCGTCCTCGCCGTCGCCGCCCTGGCCGCAGTCTCGCTCCCCAGTACCCCCGTGGCGGCCGCGCCGCACACGGCACCGGCTGCGGCCGCCGCCTGCACCCCGGCCCAGGTGGTCACCAACGGCGGCTTCGAGAGCGGCACTTCGCCCTGGACCCAGTCCTCGACCACCGTGATCACCAGCCGCTCGGGCCAGACCGCCCACGGCGGCAGCAGCTTCGCCTGGCTGGACGGTGTCGGCAGCACCCACACCGACACGCTCTCGCAGAGCGTCACGATCCCTTCCGGGTGCAGCAGCGCCTCCCTCACGTTCTGGCTGCACATCGACACGACGGAGACGACCTCGTCGACGGCCTACGACAAGCTCACGGCGAAGATCGGCAGCACGACGCTGGCGACGTACTCGAACCTCAACAAGGCGTCCGGGTACGCCCAGAAGTCGTTCGACGTGTCGGCCTTCGCGGGCCAGACCGTGACCGTCGCCTTCACCGGCACCGAGGACTCCAGCCTCCAGACGAGCTTCGTCCTCGACGACATCGCCCTGAACACCTCCGGTGACACGGCCCCGCCCGCCGACTCCACGCGTACGCCCGCCGCCCCCGCGTACACGGTCAGTCTGAGCAGCAACACGAGCGGCACCGTCTGGACCGGCCACGAGAGCGCGACCTTCACCAACGCCTCCTCCACCGCGCTCAGCGAGGTGTACCTGAGGCTGTGGGACAACTACCACGGCACCTGCTCCGCGATGCCCATCACCGTCAGCAACGTCAGCGGCGGCACTCTGGGCGCCCTCTCGGTGGGCTGCACGGCCCTCAAGATCACCCTGACGTCCCCGCTGGCGCAGGGCCAGAGCACGACGATCGGCTTCGACCTGGGCATCACCGTGCCCAGCGGCGCCGACCGGTTCGGCTACGACGGGGCGTTCAGCTTCATCGGCAACGCTCTGCCCGTGCTCGCGGTCAAGGACGGCGCGGGCTGGCACCTGGACCCGTACACGAACAACGGCGAGTCCTTCTACTCCCTGGCCTCCGACTTCAAGGTGACCCTCGACCACCCGACGAGCCTGCTCGTCCCGGCGACCGGCACCTCGGTCGACACCCCCGGTTCCAGCGGCCGCACCGTCACCACGGCCACCGCGTCCAAGGTCCGTGACTTCGCCTGGGCGGCGGGCCCGTTCAGCAAGATCTCCGGCACCTCCACCTCCGGCACCCCCATCAACGTCTACTCCGTCTCGGGCATCAGCTCCGCCAACGCCCAGTCGATGCTCACCACCGCCAAGTCCGCCGTGGACGCCCACGCCGCACGCTTCGGCGCGTACCCGTACGGCGAGCTGGACGCGGTGATCGACAACAACTTCTGGTTCGGCGGCATGGAGTACCCCGGGTTCGTCCTCGACCTGGTCAGCACCACGGCACTCACCCATGAGATCGCCCACCAGTGGTTCTACGGGATCGTCGGCGACGACGAGTACACCAGCCCGTGGCTCGACGAGTCGTTCACGGACTACGCCACCGACCTGGCACAGGGCAAGACCGGCGCGAGCTGCTGGAGCAGCGTCTCCTGGGCCTCGACCGCGGAGAAGATCACCAACTCGATGGCGTACTGGGACGCACACTCGTCCCGCTACTCCACCGTCGTCTACGGCTACGGCAAGTGCGCCCTGCACGACCTGCGGCGCGTGCTCGGCGACACCGTCATGGCCAAGCTCCTCAAGGACTACGCCACCTCGCACTGGTACGGCGTCTCGACCACGGCCGAGTTCAAGGCGGCCGCCCAGGCCGCCACGACCACGGACCTGACGTCGTTCTGGACGACCCATCGCATCGACGGCTGACGGCTCACCGGCTCACCGCGGTGGCGCCTTCGGGCGTCATCGCGGCGAGCCGCCGCGGTGGAGCGGGGATCGAGGACCACCGCTCCCGGCCGGAGCACCGCGCCGACGCCCCGCCGAACACCGCACTCTCCTCCCGCGAAGCCCAGCGGCGCGCACGCATGGCCCGCCAGGTCGGGGGCAGGTTCCGCCACACGGCGGCTCCCGGTCCGGGAACACGGCGCCGATCATGGTCGAGTGAGCCGCCGGGCTCAGCACGAGGAGACGTCATGCTGCTGGTACCGCCCCCGTTCGACCCCGAACTCAGCGTCGCGCTGGCCGCGGTGGGCCCGTCGATGCCGTCCGGGCTGAGTCTGGAGGACGTCGCCGCCCTGCGCGCGGGACCGGAACTGGCGGTACCCGCGTACGACCTCACCGACGGCGGCACCTTCGAGACCATGGACCTGACGGTTCCGGGACCGCAGGGCGCTCCCGACATCTCGCTCTTCGTCGTCAGGCCTCTCGCGCCCCCGCGGGACGGGCCGCGCCCGGTGATCTACCACTCCCACGGCGGCGGCATGATCCTCGGTACCAACCGGGCCGGAGTGGAGGTCGTCCTGGAATGGGCGAAGGAACTGGACGCGGTCGTGGTGTCCGTGGAGTACCGGCTGGCTCCCGAGCACCCCTATCCGGCCGGGGTGGAGGACGTCTACGCCGGTCTGCTGTGGACGGCGCGGCACGCCGGGGAGTTCGGCGGCGACCCGGAGCGGATCGTCGTCGCGGGCGCCAGCGCGGGAGGCGGCCTGACCGCGGCGCTCGCCCTGCTCACCCGGGACCGCGAGGGACCGCGGCCGGTCGGTCAGGTCCTGATGTACCCGATGCTCGACGACCGCAACGACACCCCCTCCGCGCACCAGATGGCGGGCGTCGGCGCCTGGGACCGTACAGCCAACGAGACGGCCTGGACCGCCGTGCTGGGCGACGCCCGCGGCGGCCCGGACGTGCCCGCGTACGCCGCCCCGGCCCGGGCCGTGGATCTGTCCGGTCTCCCCCCGGCCTTTCTCGACGTCGGCTCGGCGGAGACCTTCCGGGACGAGGTCGTCGACTACGCCTCGCGGATCTGGCAGGCCGGCGGAGTGGCCGAGCTGCACGTGTGGCCCGGCGGCTTCCACGGCTTCGACTCCTTCGCCCCGCACACCGCACTGTCGCGGACCGCCCGTGCCGCCCGCGTCACCTGGCTGCGCAGGCTCCTCGCACCGTGACGCTGCGGCACGGTCCGCGCGCCGCGGTCGTTCAGACGGGCAGGAGACGGCCGATCAGCGCGCTGAGCTGCTGGGCGTTGCGGCACTCGTACATCTCCACGAGCTCGGCGTAGTCGAGGGCCGCGGAGTCGCCCGTGCCCCACTGCGAGCGCGCCTCGGGGTTCAGCCAGTAGGCGCGGCGGGCCTGCCGCGTGAGCTGCCGGACGGCCGGCAGATTCGGATCGCTCATGTTCGTCCGGGCGTCCCCGAGCACGAAGACGGTCGTCCGGGAACCGACCGCCCCGGTGTACCGCTCCGCGAACTCGCCGAACACGACGCCGTAGTCACTGCTCCCGTGCCAGCCCGTCAGCGTCGCCTCCGAGCGGATCCGGGCGCTCAGCCCGTCGGCGTCGGCGGCGCCCTGCACGAGCAGCCCGGTCACCTCGTCGACCCGATTGACGAAGGCGAACACCCGCACCTTGCTGAATTGGTCGTGCAGCGCCTGCACGAGCAGCATCGTGAAGTCCGAGAAGCCCGACACCGACCCCGACACATCGCACAGCAGCACCAGTTCGGGCCGCACGGGACGGCGCCTGCGCAGCACGGGGCGCATCGGCACCCCGCCGGTCGACAGCGATCCGCGCAGCGTGCGCCGCAGATCGATGCTGCCCCGGCTGGCACGGCGGCGGCGCGCGGCCAGCCGGGTGGCCAGCTTGCGCGCCAACGGCTGTACGACCTTGCGCAGTTCGGCCAGCCGGTCCCGTCCGGCGAACAGGAAGTCGACACGGTCGGCGGTCGGGGCCACCGCGCGCCGGGCGATCTCGTCACGGTCGCGCCGCTCGGCGATCCGGCGCCGCGCCTCCGTCGCCACCAGCCGGCGGAACACCTCGATGCGCCGCCGGATCTCGTCCTCCAGCAGCCGGTCGGTGAACCCGTCCGCGCCGCTCCCGGCGCGGACCGTGTCCCGCACGCGGGCCATCAGCGTCTGCGGCCGGAGCCGGTCGAGCGTCTGGTACGACGACCAGCCGTCCGTCGCCGTCGTGCCTCCGTAGCCGCCGAAGCCGTCGACCGCCTCCATCGCCAACTGGCCCATGAGGGACCGGTCGTCGGCGGCCAGCGCGGCCGCGAGCCGGTCCCGCAGACCGTCCCGGTCCGCGGGAGCCGTACCGTCCGGTGCGCCGACGCCCCGCGGAAAGTACACGTCGAAGACGGGGTCGAACACCCGTCGTTGTCCCGGGTTGTGGAGCAGAGTGGCGGCCAGCCCCTCGCGCAGCCGGTCACGGTCCGCGAAGCCCAGCGCCTCCACCGCCTGCGCGGCGTCCACGGTCTCGCCGGTGCCGATCCGCACGCCGTGCGAGCGCAGCGCGCCGACCAGTCCCGTCAGCCGGTCCGCGACTCCGGCCGTCGGCACCGCGGCGTTCACACGGCGCCCAGGTCGAGCTTGGCGGCCGCCTTCAGTACGTCGTCCTGATGCTTGAGGATCACGCCGAGGGTGTCGCGTACGACGTTCTCGTCGAGGGTGTCGGCGCCCAGGGCGAGCAGCGTTCGGGCCCAGTCGATGGTCTCGGCGACGGACGGGACCTTCCGCAGGTCCATCTCCCGCAGCGCCCCGACGACCCGCACCACGGACTCCGTCAGCGCCTCGTCGAGTCCGGGCACCTTCAGCCGGACGATCCGGCGCTCCAACTCCTCGTCCGGGAAGCCGATGTGGAGGAAGAGGCAGCGGCGGCGCAGCGCCTCGGACAGCTCGCGGCTGGCGTTCGAGGTCAGCACCACGAAGGGACGGCTGGTCGCCGCGATCGTGCCCAGTTCGGGGACGGTGACCTGGAAGTCGCTGAGTACTTCGAGCAGCAGGCCCTCCACCTCGACGTCGGCCTTGTCGGTCTCGTCGATGAGCAGGACCTTCGGGTCGTCGCCGCGGATGGCCGTCAGCAGCGGGCGCGCCAGCAGGAACTCCTCGCTGAAGATGTCCGTGCGCGTCTCGTCCCACGTCTCGTCACGGCCCGCGGTGATGCGCAGCAGCTGTTTGGCGTGGTTCCACTCGTACAACGCCCGTGACTCGTCGACGCCTTCGTAGCACTGGAGGCGGACCAGCCGGGCCCCGGCGACCTGTGCGACGGCCTTGGCGAGTTCGGTCTTGCCCACGCCCGCGGGGCCCTCCACCAGGAGGGGCTTGCCGAGGCGGTCGGCCAGGAAGACCGTCGTGGCCACGGCGGGCGACGCCAGATAGCCCGTCTCGGCGAGGCGTGCGGAGACGTCGTCGACGGATGTGAACAGCAACGGGGCCTCCAGCGCGCGCAGACGAGGTCGGGCTGACTATCTAAGCGCTTGTTCACCCTCGCTGTCACGTGTGACGACGCCCACGGACCGGTAGCGGGAGGCCCCGGGAAACCCTTGCGTCCCGGGAGCGCCGCGTGGCCCGGACGGTTCGAAGCTCGTCGAAAGGTGGGGCGGCCGGGCCGGTTCCTGTGTCGTCAAGGACCGCGGGGCGTGGTGGCTCCGCCCACCCGGCAGCGCCCCTCCGGCCGGCCTCGGGGAGGCGTCGGCCGACGGAGAGGTCTGACCCGTCACCACGGGGGGAGCGACGGGCCAGACCCTCCGCACACGGTGCCATGCACGGCCCGTCTCGCGCAGTACCTTCGCGAAGTCCGGCCCGGCACGCGGGGCTGACGCTCCACGCCGGCCCCGCTGACCTGCGCGGCCCTCCCCTTCGACCCACGGTGATCGCCTGCGACAATCGGCGGGGTAGCGCCCGTGTTCGACGAAGTGTGCCGCGAACGATGGAGGAGACCGTGCCGCTGCCCTCACACCCCTTGCTGAAGCTGGGGTTCCTCACCATCGGCCTGTTCGACGAGGACGACCCCGGGCGCGGGCACGAGTCCACGCTCGGCATCATCGAGCTGGGCGAGCGGCTGGGCTTCGACAGCGCGTGGCTGCGTCACCGCCATCTCCAGTACGGCATCTCCTCGCCCGTGGCCGTTCTGGCGGCCGCCTCGCAGCGCACCCGCCGCATCGAGCTCGGGACGGCGGTCATCCCCGTGGGCTGGGAGAACCCGCTGCGGCTCGCCGAGGACCTGGCGACGGTCGACGTACTGGCGAAGGGCCGCCTCAACCCGGGAGTCAGCGTCGGCCCGCCCCAGCACTACGAACAGGTGAAGCACGCCCTCTATCCCGACACCGCCGAGGCCGAGGACTTCGGTTACGCGCGCGTGGAACGGCTGTTGGACTTCGTGCGCGGCAAGCCCGCCTCCGACTTCAGCGGGATGGAGGGCTTCGAGGTCTACTCGGACCGCGTGCAGCCGCATTCCCCCGGCCTGGGCCGCCGTATGTGGTACGGCGGCGGCAGCCTGCGGTCGGCGCACTGGGCGGGCGAGCACGGGATGAACTTCCTGACCAGCAGTGTCGTGAAGGCGGAGGAGTCGGAGGACTTCGCCGAGATCCAGCTCTCCCATGTACGGGCCTTCCGCGCCCGGCACCCGGACGGCGACCGTGCCCGCGTCTCACAGGGACTCGTCGTGATCCCCACCGACAGTGCCTCGCCCGCGCAGTGCGCGAAGTACGAGGCGTACGCCCGGGGGCGGCTGCCGCGCACGGCGGCACCGCAGGGGCCCGCGCGTCTGATGTTCGCGCCGGACCTCGTCGGCAGCTCCGACCGCATCACCGAACAGCTCTACGCGCACGCCGCGTTCAGGGAGATCGACGAGGTGGCGTTCGCCCTGCCGTTCACCTTCGACCACGAGGACTACGTCCAGATCCTCACCGACATCGCCACGAAGCTGGGCCCGGCGCTGGGGTGGCGACCGGCCGTCTGAAGAGCGTTGTTACGGTGCACCGGTGGCTCACTCTTCACGCGACACCGCCGAGGGCGCCGGCTGGGGCGATCACCGACCCGGGGAGTACAAGCGGCTGATGCCGTCCCGGGTGGAGAAGCTCTCGTGGCTCGACCCCAGGACCCTGTGGCCCGCGCGCAACGGCGTGCTGGCGTCGTGGTTCGGGGACCCCACGGGCCGTACCCGGGCCCGCTGGGTGGCGCAGCGGGCGGCTGCCGGGGCGCCCGCCGACGCGGTGATCCGGCGCACGGACGCGGACCACTTCTCCTTCATGGTCATCGGGGACACGGGCGAGGGGGACGATCCGCAATACGCCGTGGTTCCCGGGTTTCTGAGGGTAAGTCAGGGAACGGACTTCGCCGTCCTCGCGAGTGACGTGATCTATCCGGTCGGCGGCACGGACGACTACGGGAGCAAGTTCTTCCGCCCCTACCGGGACTACCGGGCCCCCATCTACGCCATACCCGGCAACCACGACTGGTACGAGGACCTGCACGGCTTCATGCGGGTGTTCTGCGCGGCGCCGCCGCTGGCTCCGGAGGCGGCCCCGCGCCGCCCGACGCGGGCCTGGCTGCGGTCGCTGCTGTGGCACAGGCCGGGCGCGGCGGACGAACAACGGCTGGCCGAGGCGCGGGAGTTGCGTTCGGCGCCGTCCCAACAGGCCGTCCAGCCGGGCCCGTACTGGGCGATCGACGCCGGACCGGTGCGGATCATAGGCATCGACACCGGCCTGCTCGGGAGCATCGACGCCGAGCAGGGGCGCTGGCTGCGCGAGGTCTCCCAGGGGGACAGGCCCAAGATCCTGATCACCGGCTCCCCGCTGTACGTGGACGGCGAGCACCACCCGTGCGCCATCGAGGGCGGCGGCACGGTCGACGACATCGTGCGGGACCCCGGTCATCACTATGTCGCCGCGATCGGGGGCGACATCCACAACTACCAGCGCTATCCGGTACGGGTGGACGGCGGGCGCACGATCCAGTACGTCGTCGCCGGTGGCGGCGGGGCGTTCATGCACGCCACCCACACCATCCCCCGGGTCCGTGTCGCCCAGGTCGCCGAGGAGGACTTCCGCTGCTATCCGCTGCGAGGCGATTCGCTGGCCTTCTACAGCAGGCTCTACGGGCGCCGACTGCGGATGCGCCGCTTCTTCACGCTCACCGAGGCCGAGGCCACGGCGGTGATCGCCCAGCGGCTCGGCATCCCTCCGACGCGCGCCCAGGGCACGCCCGTTCGCGTCACCCCGCGCACGCGTCTGGTCGCCGGTCTGCTGGGCGCCGGCGGCCGCCCCGACCGGACCTCGCGGCTGCGGCTCCCGGTCCGCAAGGCGTACACCCAGCTCTTCTCGCCCGGCTCGGCGACGTACAGTCCGCCGTTCTTCAAGTGCTTCCTGCGCCTGGACGTCACCCCGTCCTCGGTCCAGCTGCGCTGCCACTCGGCGACCGGCACCCTCGACCACGAGATCGATCCGCCCGTCGAGGACGAGGTGACCATTCCGCTGTCCTGACGCGGCTCCCTCCGCGGGGCGCCCGGCGGCGGGGCCTGCCGGGGGCCTGTTCGCCCGGCGGGGCGGGGGCGCCGTCGGGCCTGCCGTCCCCGCCCACCCGGGAGCTTCCTCGCGGTGATCAGTCCCGCAGGCGGTCGATCTGCCGGATCTTGTTGGTCGCGTCCAGGGCGGCGACCTTGTAGGACTCGGCGAGGGTCGGGTAGTTGAAGACGGCGTCGACCAGATAGTCGACCGTGCCGCCGCAGCCCATGACGGACTGGCCGATATGGATGAGTTCCGTCGCGCCGGTACCGAAGCAGTGGACGCCGAGGAGTTTACGGTCGTCGGGCGAGACCAGCAGCTTCAGCATGCCGTGCGAGTCGCCGATGATCTGCCCCCGGGCCAGTTCGCGGTAGCGGGATATGCCCACCTCGAACGGCACGCATTCCTCGGTGAGCTGATCCTCGGTCCGGCCGATGAAGCTGATCTCCGGGATGGTGTAGATGCCGATGGGCTGCAGGTCGTGCATCCGGTTCACCGGTTCTCCGCAGGCGTGGTACGCCGCCGTACGGCCCTGTTCCATCGAGGTGGCCGCGAGAGCCGGGAAGCCGATGACGTCGCCGACGGCGTAGATGTGCGGCACTTCGGTGCGGTAGTGCTCGTCGACCGTTATCCGGCCGCGCCGGTCGGCGGACAACCCCGCCTTGTCGAGGTCGAGTTCGTCGGTGAGGCCCTGTCGGCCCGCCGAGTACATGACCGCGTCGGCGGGGATCTTCTTGCCGCTCTCCAGGACCGTGAGCGTGCCCCGGGGGTGGCGCTCGACGGCGGCGACGGTCTCGCCGAACCGGAAGGTGACGGCGAGATCCCGCAGGTGGTACTTCAGCGACTCGATCACCTCGACGTCGCAGAAGTCGAGCATCCCGGCGCGCTTCTCGACCACCGTGATCTTGGAGCCGAGGGCCGCGAACATGGAGGCGTACTCCATGCCGATCACCCCGGCGCCGACGATGACCATGGAGCGCGGCACCTGCTCCAGGTTCAGGACGTTGTCCGAGTCCATGATCGTCCGCCCGTCGAACTCGACGGTGTCGGGCCGCGCCGGACGCGTGCCCGTGGCGATGACGATGTGTTCGGCGCTCAACAGCCTTTCGTTGCCGTTCACTTCGACCAGGGCGACGGTGTGGTCGTCCACGAAGCGGCCGGTGCCGGCGAACAGGGACACGTGGTTGCGCGAGAGCTGGCTGCGGATGACGTCGACCTCGCGATTGACCACGTGCTCGGTGCGCGCGGTCAGATCGGCGACGGTGATGTCCTCCTTCAGGCGGTAGCTCTGGCCGTACAGATCCCGCTGGCTGAGGCCGCTGAGATACAGGACCGCTTCCCGCAGAGTCTTGGAGGGGATGGTTCCGGTGTGGATGGAGACCCCGCCGACCATGTCGGGGCGGTCGATGACGGCCACCCGACGGCCGAGCTTGGCCGCGGCGATGGCGGCCTTCTGGCCGCCCGGGCCGGATCCGATGACAAGCATGTCGAAGTCGCGCACCTCCGGAGTCTGTCAGCCCGAGGCCTCTCCCCGAAAGGGTGAACGGGTGACCAGTCGGCGCAGCGACGACGGCGCGACGACTCCCCGTGCCACCCCCGGCCCCCCGAGCCGGACGCCTCGCGACCGCGCCATCATGGTTCCCAAAAGCCCGGAACCCGCCTCTTGGAGGCCTCTGTGGAGATCGACGCGTTGCCGTATCTCGATGAGCACACCACCGTCGTCGCGGCGGGAACCGGCGACCTCTGGCGCGGCCTGGGCGAGGTCCTCGACCGCTCCGCCGCACGGCCCGGCGCGTCCGGATACGCGAGACTGGTCGGGTGCTCCGACCGCACGGCGTCGGGGCCCCGCCCCTTCGCCGAGGGCTCCACGATCCCGGGGTTCCGGGTGACCGCCGCCGTCCCGGGGAGCGAGCTCGTCCTCCGAGGCCGCCACCGCTTCTCGTCCTACGCCCTGATCTTCCGCGTCGAGCGGGTCGGCCCGGACCGATCGCGGTTGCGGGCCGAGAGCCGGGCGGCCTTCCCCGGCCCGGCGGGAGCCGTCTACCGTCGGCTCGTCGTGGGAACGGGCGGGCACGCGCGGGGCATGCGCCGTCTGCTCGCGTCCATCGCCCGGCAGGCCGAGCGCGACGACGGCCCCTCGACCGCGTGAGGCCCGTCGATCCGCCCGGCGCCGTGGATCGACGCCCAGGGGCCGCCACCGGCGCGGGCGGCGGCCGGCGCTCCGGCGACACGCGCCCGTGAGGCGGCTGCGGGAGCTGCGTCTCTGCATCCAGGACCACGATCCGGCGACGCGCGCCCGCGAGGCGGCTGCCAGGGGTGCGACGCCTCCCGATCACGCGCGAGGGCCGTCCGTCTTGTCCGGAATCGGTCCCGCGGTGCCCGCGAAGGACGACAGGCGTCAACGACAGCCGGACGGGTAGCTGTTGGCCCCTCCACGGGGCGACGGAGAACGCCCGGGGACCGGAAACTCCGCGGCGGGCGAACGGCTGCCGGAATTGGACGCGGCCGTCGCCCGCGTGGGCTACATTCGGGAATCCTCGGCATCGGCGCCTCCGGGGGCGAGGCCACGTCGAGGAGAACTCCGGAGCGGCGAATGCACCAGTCCCACCTTCCTCCAGCACCGGCGGCGCGCATGCAGGGGGGACTCGCCGACAGCCTCCACGAGACGGCGCTCAGCACCCCCGATCTGCCGCAGGTCGCGCGCCGCCCCGAGGGCCGCTCGGGCGGCTGGACGCAGCTGACGGCGGCCGAGCTGTGGGGCGAAGTGGTCGACGTGGCGCGGGGGTTCGTCCGGTCCGGCATCCGGCCCGGCGACCGCGTGGCCATCATGGCCCGCACCCGCTACGAGTGGACGGTGCTCAGCTATGCCCTGTGGTCGATCGGTGCCGAGATCGTGCCGATCTACCCGACGTCGTCGCACGAGCAGGTCGCCTGGATCCTGCAGGACGCGCACTGCGTGGGCGTGGTGGTCGAGGACGAGCAGGGGGTCATGACAGTCGGCTCGGCGTGCGCCGCCCTCCCGTTCCTGCGCCATGTCTGGCAACTGGACACCGGGGCGATCACGCAGCTGGTGGAGCGCGGCCGGGCGATACCCGTGACGGCGGTCGACTCGCTGCGCAGGATCGTGCTCGCCGACTCCACCGCCGTCATCGCGTACACCTCCGGCACCACGGGACAGCCCAAGGGCTGCGCCCTGACGCACCGCGGCCTGGCGAGCCCCTGCGACACCCTGCTCGAAGGCTGGAGACACACGGCGGCTCCGCCGGGCGTGCAGCCGGCCGTCCTCGCCTTCCTGCCCTTCTCCCACGCCTACGGCCTGATGATCCAGGGAATCTGCCTGCGCGGCGGCATCCTGATGGGGCACGAGCCGGACCTGCGGGAGGACGCGCTGTCCGAGGCCATGCTCTCCTTCCGGCCGACCTATCTGTACGCCGTCCCCTCCGTGTTCGAGAGGATCTACAAGAATTTCTTGCGGGCCTCCCAACGAGCCGGTCGCGGCGCGTTGTTCGAGCGCGCCGTGCGCACGGCGCAGGACTTCGCCCTGGCCGAGGAGAGCCGGCGGCTGGGCACGGGCACGGGTCCCGGTTTCGATCTGCGGCTCCAGCACTCCCTCTACGAGAAGACCGTGTACAAGAGACTGCGCGCCGCGCTGGGCGGGCGGGTCTGCGGGGCGGTGTCGGGAGGCTCGCCGCTGAACCGTGAACTCGCCCTGTTCTTCGCGGGAATCGGGATCTTCGTGCACGACGGATACGGGCTCACCGAGACCAGCGGCGGCATCACCGCGCAGCCGGTCGGGGGGGAGAAGTTCGGCACCGTCGGACGCCCGTTGCCGGGCACGGAGGTCCAGGTGTCCGACGACGGGGAGATCCTCGTGTGGGGGCCCTCCGTGTTCCAGGGCTACATCAACGACACCGCCGCGACCCGCGCCTCGTTCCGCAACGGCTGGCTGGCGACCGGGGACATCGGCCAGGTCGACACCGACGGATACCTGACGATCACCGGGCGCAAGAAGGACATCATCATCACCAGCGGGGGCAAGAGCGTGGCCCCTTCCGCCCTCGAGGAACGGCTGCGGGTCCACCCCCTCATCCATCAGGCGGCCGTCGTGGGCGACAACCGGCCCTGTGTGGGCGCCCTCATCACACTGGACCCCGAGTTCGTGACGCACTGGCGCGCGTCCCGGGCCAAGGGGGAGACCCCCGCCCGGGACGCGCGGGAGGAGAACGAGCTGCGGGAGGAGGTCAGACGCGCGGTCGCGGCGGCCAACAGCACCGTGTCCCGCTCCGAGTCCATCCGGGTCTTCCGTGTCCTCCCGGAGCCCTTCGACCTCTCCAACGGACTGCTGACGCCCTCGCTCAAACTGCGCCGCGACGCGATCGCCCAGCGGTACGCGGCCGAGATCGAGGCGATGTATCAGACCTCGTCGCGGGTGCCACGGGAGTCCGCGCTCAGTGAGCCGTCGATCCTGGACGACTCGGACAGCGTCTTCCGGTGAAACGGGCGGACGACGGCGCGACGCGAAACGTAGGTGCCTCCCAGGAGCGACCTCAACGGCGTGACGCGGCTCCTGGTTTCCGGCTGATCGGTGATGTTCATGCGTCCACCTTGCGCCGAGCCCGCCGGAGCGACCAGATCTCTCCTGGGAGGAGGACCACCGGTCCTGGTACCGGCTCCACCACCATCAGCGGGAATAGCCCGGCGCCCTCGGTCGGCATCCTCGGCCCGACCCGGCGGCGGATGACGCGGCGGCGGTCGATGCGGGCGCGGCGCCTTCGCCCAGGGTAGCCGCAGGCTGAAGTCCGCCCAGGGTAGCCGCAGGCTGAGGACCGAGCCGCCGCCGACCTCACTCGCGACGGAGACGGGCCTTCACCGTGCCAGCGAGGCCGCGTCCCCCATGACCACCACGGGATGCCGGTCGGGGTCCAGGTCACGCATCAGCTCCTTCAGGTCGCCCTCGCGCAGACCGACGCAGCCGTGCGTGGGACCGCCGTGGTCCACGTGCAGCCAGATCCCTCCGCCGCGGGCCGAGCCCAGGGGCCGGGTCCAGTCCAGGGGTGTGGTGCCGGGTCGGCGGTTGTAGTTGACGGCGACCACATAGTCGAAGGCGCCCGCCAGCGACTCCCCGTCGAAGCCCGTGCCGGGTGAGGTGAAGGCACCCGAGCGGTCGTACGGGAGCCGGGTGCCGGGATCGGGACGCAGCCCACCGGCGTCCGTGAGGCCGAAGACCCCGATGGGGGAACGCAGATCACCGGCCAGGTGGTGGTCGGTCCAGCCCTTGAGCGCGTTGCGCGCGGGCCGGCTCGGGCCCGCCTCCCAGCCCGCCTCCGTACGCTCGTACAACACCACGGTGGACAGCGGGGAGTTCTTGCCCCGGCCGGTCACCACGACGGCCTGCCGGGTCCGCGACGGGACGGCTGCCCAGGTCCTGGGGCCGAGGCCCGGCAGTCGTCGCGGTGCCGCCTCGGGCGAGGCGGTCGGAGCGGGGGCCGGTGCCGCCACGCCCTGACGCGCCGAGGAACCACCGGCTCCCTGGCCGCCGAGCGTCTCGGCCGTGCCGCCGCCGCAGCCGGCGATCAGGAACGAGGCGACGACGATCGCCGCCGGAACACGGTGTACGGGGTTGATCATGCGTCGGCCCTGACCGACACATATGAGGAACTCATCAGGTCTTTCACAGATCGCCGAGTACCCAGGCTGCGCCCGATCACCGGTGCCGGGGCGGAGCACCCGTGCTCCGGGGATCGGCGGCGGTCCGGCGGCCGGGGCGTGGTCCGTCACGTCATCGGTGCGCCGCCGGCTCGAGCGAGGCGACGGCCGCACGCGAGTTCACCCAGACCAGCAGGGCCACCGAACCGACCGCCGCGAGGGCGCACCACGTCGAGACGAACTCCAGCTCCCACAGCGACCAGCAGATCACCGCACCAGCCGCGACCAGGACACCGAGCAGCAGCAGCCCGCGGTCGCCGGAGATCAGCAACGCGCCGACGGTGGCGAAAAGGCAGCCCGCGATGACCAGTTCGGGCTGGGCCAGGTCGACGACATAGCCCATGGTGTGGCCGCGGATCTCCGCCCTCACGGGGTGGGCCGTCAGCGCGTACGCGAGCGCAGCCGCGGTCACGATGCCGGCGGCGAGCGGGAGCGTCAGCCGGCGCCGGGCCTGGCGCCGTGCCGCCCAGAGCACACCCAGCGGCACCCACACCGCCGGCAGCGGGAGCGCGATCACCGCCCGGGCCACGGTGGCGGGACCCGTACCGCCCCCGGCGTCCCAGACCAAGGATTCGACGATCTGGTGGGCGCCGAGCAGCAACGGCAGGGCGGCCAGCGGGAGATCCTCCCTCCGTCGCGCCCGGAGGACACAGGCCACCCCGACCGCGGCGACACCGACACCGGCACCGGCACCGGCCGCCAGATCGGCCGTCGCGCTCCAGCAATCGCTCCACCCTGCGTCCGCCGTCCCGATCCCGAGGTCCGGGCCCACGCTACGACGCCGCACGACCGTGCCCGGCATGGACACGACGGCCGTCCGGACATGGTTCCCGGCCCTTCGCGGCGGACGACGGGTCACGCCCGCCGCTCCCCTGGCATGCTGCCCCCATGCCGGCTCCCACGCAGCCGAGCCTCCCCGTCGCCGCGGACAGACCCGTCACACCGGTCGGCGGTCTGCGCGTTCAGGCGCGTCGCGTCGGTCAGGAAGTACGGGGGGCCGGGCGCGTGTTGCACGAGGGCCCGGACCGGTCCGCGCAACAAGCCCCGTAAGCCCCCCGGCAGTGGAGCGCGGGCCCGCGGTCCGGTGCCCGGTATCCGGCCGCGTGCCGCGAGCGCGGCCCGCAGTCGCTTCTCGTCCATCTGGAGGCCCGCTCCGCTGACCGGCACGTAGTGCCGCAGTACGGCTCGGCGGGCTTCCGCGAGCAGGACCCCGGACGCCCGGGAGGCCGGACTGTCGGAGTGCGGGTTGCCGAACAACCCGCCCGTGATCCGCTCCGCGCTGCCCGTGACCAGGGAGCGCGGCGGCAGTCCGGCACCCGTGTGGTCGAGATAGGTGTGCCCGCCCTCGTCGAGATAGCCGAACTCGCGCGCCCGCAGGTCGGCGAGGCTCGCCGGCGCCTGTGCGGTGCCCGCTGTGCGCGGGTCGGCCTGTGCCTCTTCCATGCTGTCCCCTCCGCCCGGCCGGGCGGAAGCCCCTGCCACGGCCCGGCACTTCATGAAATTTCAACAAAGGTATCCGTGCGGTCCGGTTCACCCCTGTGCCACGTCCGCGAACAGTGATTGGGTGAGCCCCGGCCATGCCATCCAACACGCAGGAGAGCTCCGCAGCCATGAGCAACCCTTACACCTACGAATACAAGGTCGTCACGTTCCGGGAGTCGTTGATCGGCGACGCGCTGGACAGCGACAAGCTGGAGAAGGTCCTGAACAAGCACGCCGAGGACGGGTGGGCTCTCAAGGCGATCACGTCCGCCGACGTCAAGGGCCGCATAGGTCCCGGCGCCGTGGAGGGGCTGCTGCTCACCCTGGAACGGCCACGCGGATAGCGGTCGTGTGGTGCGCGCGGCGCCGAGGCGGGAGATGCTGTTGATGATGGGACAGCGGATCCGCAGGTGCTACTGACGCCGTCGGAGGCCTTCCGGCACGGAAGGCCTCTCACGGCTGAGCTGATCTCCGGGGCCCGACCAGGTCCCCGCACCCGCGCGACCGCTGCCGGCCAGTGAGGTCAGGACGGACGGCGATGAAGAGCGACGGAACACTCCACCCCGGTGTCGTCACCAGTCAGTCGGTGTTCGGCGCGCCGTGCTGGGTCAGCCTGACCACACGCGACCTGCGGACCGCCGAGGGTTTCTACACCGCGGTTCTCGGCTGGCAATGGTCCTCGGGCGCCAGGATGGGCGACCAGTACCGGATCGCCCGTGTCAACCGGGTCCCGGTCGCCGGAGTCGCCGAGGTCGACTTCGTGGCGCGAACGGCGGTCGCCTGGACCCCGTTCTTCGCCGTGGCCTCCGCGGACGAGACCGTCTCCCGCAGCCAGGAACGCGGCGGGACGACCGCGGTGGGACCGATCTCGCTGCCACCGGGCCGCGCCGCCCTGCTGGCCGACCGTGACGGCGCGGTCTTCGGTATCTGGGAGGGCGACCTGGTGGCCGGCTGGGAACGCTGGCGCAACGCGGCCCCCTCCTTCGTACGCCTGCACACCCGGGACGCCTTCGACGCCGCCATCTTCTACGGGGAGGTGCTGGGCTGGGCCTCCGCGGACCCCGACTCCTGCCAGGTCGACTACGAGGAGAACGAGGTCGTCCTGCGCAGTCGCGGCGACGTGGTGGCCCGGATCCACTCCGGCGCGGTGGAGGCCGCCCCCGATCCCACCGTTCGGCCGCACTGGCAGATCCACTTCGCGGTCGACGACGTGGAGGCCTGCGTCCGCGCGGCGCGCCTGCACGGCGGAACCGCCCATCAGCAGGGGATCGGCTCGATGGAGGCAGCCCTCACCGACCCCGACGGCGCACGCTTCACGGTGACCTCCCGGGCCGCCGGATGACCCCGCGAACGGAGCCCCCGCGACCCGCCCGCGGCGACGTGTCCCGGCCCACGACGCGACGGATTACGCCGTTCGGGCTCCAATAGAGGATGACGGGATACCACCGGTACGACAGTCGCCGCCGACCCCCGCGGTCTCACGGCGACCCGATGGAGGTCCGCGATGCCCACTGCTCTCCGGCTCCTGCCCGCCCTCTCCCCCGAACACCGCGAACGGCTGATGAGCGTGGCCCGCGAGGTCTCCTTTCCCGCGGACGGGCCGATCTTCGACGCGGGAGGCACCGCCGACCGCTTCTGGGTGGTCCGCTCCGGAACGGTCTCCCTGTACCAGCAGGTCGTCGCCGACCGGCGGATCACCGTCGCGCAGCTCGGGCCCGGTGACCTGCTCGGCTGGTCATGGCTGTTCCGCCCGCACACCTGGGACTTCGGCGCCGAGGCCTTCAGCCCGGTGCGTGCCTACGAGTTCGACGCCGCCGAGGTGCGGGGCCTGTTCGACCAGGATCCGACGCTGGAGCTGTCGCTGACCCGGACGATCGGCGCCATCCTGGCCCACCGTCTCGAAACGACCCGGGCGGCGCTCATCGAGCACTACGCGCGCCACGGGGGCAGCAGCTGAGGGCACCCGGCCGGAAACCGGCAGCCGGTCCCGCCGCCGGACACGGCTGTTGTCAGACCCGGCTGGGACAGTGATCTCTTATGAACCACATCCTCGATTCCCCGGACGCCGCGGACGCCCCGGACTCCTTCGCGATCCTGCCCGGCGCGGTCCACTCGCCCGTGATCCTGCACGTGCCGCACTCCTCACGGCAGGTCCCGGCGCCGGTCCGCGACGGCATCCTCCTCGGCGACGCGGCGCTGGAGAGCGAGTTGGACCACATCACCGACGCGCACACGGCGGAGCTGGCCGCGGCCGTGGCCGAGGCGGCCGGGCTGACGCCGTGGCGGTTCGTCAACCGGCTGTCCCGGCTGGTCGTCGATCCCGAGCGCTTTCCCGACGAGCGGGAGGAGATGCTGGCGGTCGGGATGGGCGCGGTCTACACACGGACGACGCACCGGGCGCCGCTGCGGCCCGCGGACACCGACCCGCGGCCGCTGATCGACCGCTACTTCCATCCGTACGCGCGGGCGATGACGGCCGCGGTCGCCGACCGGCTGGCCGCCACCGGGCGGGCCGTGGTCATCGACGTCCACTCGTATCCGACGGCCCGGCTGCCGTACGAACTGCACGGTGACGGGCCGCGTCCGCCGATCTGCCTGGGGACCGACTCCTTCCACACACCGCCGGAACTGGTCACCCTCGCGGAGAAGGCGTTCGCCGGGCTCGGCGGGGTGGGGATCGACAGCCCGTTCGCGGGCGCGTACGTCCCCCTGCGGTACTACGAGCGGGAGCCGGAGGTCGCGGCGCTGATGGTGGAGATCCGGCGGGACACGTACATGACGGAGCCGGGAGGCCCGGTGAGCCCCGGATTCTCGCGCCTTGTCACGGCCCTGACCACGCTCGTGGACGCCGTGACCGGGTAGCCCCGGAGCATCGGCGCCGTGGGCGGGTGGCCCCGGAGCATCGGCGCCGCGGGAGGGTGGCCCTGGAGCATCGGCGCCGCGGGAGGGTGGCCCTGGAGCGCGGCGCATCCTAGGGTCGGTGGTAAGCAAACGCTCAGTCATCCGTTTCAGGGAGGGCACGAGACCATGCCGGTCGTCGACGCGTGGATGCAGCACCCCACTCTCCGTCACTCCAACCACGAGATGTTCGCGTCACTGCGCCGCTGGACCGGCATGAAGGTGCTGGAGGAGGAGATGCCGGTCGGGGTCACGGTGGCCGCGATGGCGGCGGCCGGCGTGGACACCGGCCTGTCCTCCGCCTGGTACGGGCCCCAGGGCGCCCTGATCAGCAACGACGAGGTCGCCGGCTTCGTCGCGCGGTCCGAAGGCCGGCTCCGCGGGGTCGCGGGCGTCGACCTGACGCGCCCCGTCGCGGCCGTGCGGGAACTGCGGCGGGCCGTCGAGGAGTTGGACTTCGTGGCCCTGCGGATCGTGCCGTGGCTGTGGCAACTGCCGCCCACCGACCGGCTCTACTATCCGCTGTACACCGCCTGCGTCGAACTCGGCGTCCCCTTCTGCACCCAGGTCGGTCACACCGGACCGCTGCGCCCCTCCGAGACCGGCCGGCCCATTCCGTACATCGATCAGGTCGCGCTCGACTTCCCCGAACTGACCGTCGTCTGCGGGCACATCGGCTACCCCTGGACCACGGAGATGATCGCGGTCGCCGACAAGCACGCGAACGTGTACATCGACACCAGCGCCTACACCGTCCGCCGCTATCCCCCGGAACTGGTCGCGTATCTGCGCGGCCGGGGACGACGCAAGGTCCTCTTCGGCTCCAACTACCCGATGATCGAACCGAGTCGGGCGCTGGAACACCTCGACGAACTGGGCCTGGACGAAGAGGCCACCGCGCTGTTCCTGTCGGGCAACGCCCGGCGCGTCTTCCGCCTTCCCGATCATTCGTAGATGCTGGGGCCGGAACAGCGTTCGACCTTGAGGTGAGGGCAGCCCGGCCATGGCTTTTCAGATCAGCGCGACCAACCCGGAGCATCCCGCGCTCCTGCTCGAACTGCCGTGGCGGCTGCCCCTGGAGGAGTGGCCCGAGCACCTTCTCGTGCCGCTGCCGCGGCATCTCCCGGCACGTGGTGCGCTACGCGCGCGCCGGCGACGAGGTGGTGGCCGTCAAGGAACTCGCCGAGCGGCCGGCGGTGCGCGAGTACGAGCTGCTCCTGGGCCTGGACCGCCTCAGGATCCCCGCGGTCGACCCGCTGGCCGTGGTCACCGGCCGCACCGACCCGGCCGGGGAGCCGCTGGAGTCCGTGCTGATCACCCGGCACCTGGGCGGCTCACTGCCGTACCGGTCGATGTTCGAGACGACCATGCGGCCCGCCACCATGCACCGGCTCATGGACGCGCTGGCCGTCCTGCTGGTGCGGCTGCACCTGGCCGGCTTCGCCTGGGGCGACTGCTCGCTGTCCAACACGCTGTTCCGGCGCGACGCGGGAGCGTACGCCGCGTACCTCGTGGACGCCGAGACCGGCGATCTGCACCCGCGGCTCAGCACCGGTCAGCGGGAGTACGACCTCGATCTGGCCCGCGTGAACATCAGCGGCGAACTGCTGGACCTGGAGGCGGCCGGCGCCCTGCACCCCTCGGTGGACCCGATCGAGTTCGGCCAGGAGATCTGCGCGCGCTACAAGGGCCTGTGGGAGGAGCTGACCCGCACCTCCGTCTACCCCGCGGGCAAGTACCACTACATCGACCGCCGCATACGCCGCCTCAACGACCTCGGCTTCGATGTCGCCGAGATGCAGATCGCCAGTTCCTCCAACGGCGACACCGTCACCTTCGTGCCCAAGGTCGTCGACGCGGGCCATCACCAGCGCCAGCTGTTGCGGCTGACCGGCCTCGACACCGAGGAGAACCAGGCGCGCCGACTCCTGAACGACCTGGAGAGCTGGATGGCCACCCAGGAGGACTACGCACCCGGTGTCCCTCCTGCGGGCTCCCGGCCCGGTTCGGGCGGAGAGCACCCCCGTGCCGCCCGGCCGGAGGTCCTCGCCCACCGCTGGGTGCGGGACGTGTTCCGGCCGACGGTCCGGGCGGTGCCCCCGGACCTGCGCGGACCGATGGACCCGGCCGAGCTCTACCACGAGCTCCTCGAACACCGCTGGTTCCTGTCCGAGCGCGCGCAGCACGACATCGGCCTGGAGACGGCCGTCGAGGACTACGTCACGACCATCCTCCCCAAAGGCCGCGACCCCCTGCCGGTCCCCGCGGAAGCACCGGAGGCGACCCGCGCGTACCCGGTTCCTGAGCAAAGGTGACCGATCGTACATACGATTGGCTGTGTACCCGCCCCGCGGCGCCTCGCGGCGTCCGCGCGGCCGGAACGCAACTGACCTGCTCGGGGTGGGAGAGGTATGACCCAGGCCGCCAGTCCGGCGCGGACCGTCATTCTGACCGTCGACGACGACCCCGGAGTGTCGCGCGCCGTCGCGCGTGACCTCAGGCGCCGCTACGGCGAGGCGCACCGGATCGTGCGCGCCGAGTCCGGGGAGACGGCGCTCGACGCCCTGCGCGAGCTGAAGCTGCGCGGTGACCAGGTGGCGGTGATCCTCGCCGACTACCGGATGCCGCAGATGAACGGCATCGAGTTCCTGGAGCAGGCCCTCGACGTGTACCCGGGCGCGCGCCGGGTGCTGCTGACCGCGTACGCGGACACCAACGCGGCGATCGACGCGATCAATGTGATCGACCTCGACCACTACCTGCTCAAGCCCTGGGATCCGCCGGAGGAGAAGCTCTATCCGGTCGTCGACGATCTCCTGGACGCGTGGCGGGCCAGCGACTACCGGCCCGTGGGGGCCTGCAAGGTGGTCGGGCACCGGTGGTCGGCGCGTTCGTCGGGCGTACGGGAGTTCCTGGCCCGCAACCAGGTGCCCTACCGCTGGTACTCGTCCGACAGCCCGGAGGGACAGCGCCTGCTGAGCGCCGCCGGGCAGGACGGACAGCGGTTGCCGCTGGTGGTCACCCCGGACGGTACGCCGCTCGTCGAGCCCGAGGACCCCGACATCGCGGCGCACGTCGGGCTCGCGACGACGCCCACCTCGGAGTTCTACGACCTGGTCGTCATCGGCGGCGGTCCCGCCGGCCTCGGTGCCGCGGTGTACGGCGCGTCCGAGGGCCTGCGTACCGTGCTCGTGGAACGGTCCGCGACCGGCGGACAGGCGGGCCAGAGTTCCCGGATCGAGAACTATCTCGGCTTCCCCGACGGCGTCTCCGGGGGGCAGCTCACCGAACGGGCGCGGCGGCAGGCGGCCAAGTTCGGCGCCGAGATCCTCACCGCGCGCGAGGTGACCGGGCTGGAGGTCACCGGGGCCTCGCGAACGATCCGCTTCTCCGACGGCTCCACGATCTCCGCGCACGCGGTGATCCTCGCGACCGGTGTCTCGTACCGGCAGCTGAACGCGCCCGGGCTCGCCGAGCTGACGGGCTGCGGCGTCTTCTACGGCTCGGCGCTGACCGAGGCGGCGGCGTGCCAGGGCCATGACGTGTACATCGTGGGCGGGGCGAACTCGGCCGGTCAGGCCGCGATGTATCTGGCGCGCGGCGCGAAGTCCGTCACCATCCTGGTGCGCGGCACGTCGCTGTCCGCCTCGATGTCGCACTATCTGATCGAGCAGATCGGCGAGGCGCCGAACATCTCGGTCCGCACCGGCACGGTCGTCGAGTCCGCGCACGGCAGCGACCACCTGGAGCAGCTGACCCTGCGCGATGTGGAGAGCGGCCACACCGAACTCGTCGACGCGCAGTGGATGTTCGTGTTCATCGGCGCGGCCCCGCTCACCGACTGGCTGGAGGGCACGGTGCTCCGGGACGGCCGCGGATTCATCGTGGCGGGCCCGGACATGACGCCCGACGGGCAGCCGCCCCGGGGCTGGGAGCTGGACCGGCCTCCGTATCACCTGGAAACCAATGTGCCCGGCGTGTTCGTGGCCGGAGACGCGCGCGCCGAGTCGGCGAAGCGGGTCGCGTCCGCGGTCGGAGAGGGAGCCATGGCCGTCATGCTCGTCCACCGTTATCTGGAGCAGTCGTGAGCGGGCGGCCGGTGCCGTGCGACGCGGCGGAACTCAGCACACTCTTCCTGTTCGAGAAGCTCGACGACGACCAGCTGGACCGGCTGTGCCAGGAGGGCCGGACGGAGGAGTTCGACCCGGGGCCCGTCTATACCGAGGGTGATCCGGCCACCTGCTTCTACGTGCTCCTCGAAGGCACGGTGGTGATGTCGCGCCGGGTGGGCGCCGACGACGTGGAGATCAGCCGCACCTCGAAGCGCGGGGTGTACGCGGGCGCGATGCAGGCGTATCTCAGCGGCCCTGGCGACGCGCAGTACAAGGGTTCCATGCGGGTCACCGAGCCCTCACGGTTCTTCGTCCTGCCCGCGGCGACGTTCGCCGCCATCCTGCGGGACTGGTTCCCGATGGCCGTCCATCTGCTGGAGGGCATGTTCTTCGGCAGCCAGAACACCCAGCGGACCATCGGGCAGCGCGAACGGCTGCTGGCCCTCGGCTCGCTGTCCGCCGGGCTCACGCACGAGCTCAACAACCCGGCCGCGGCAGCCGTGCGGGCCACCTCCGCGCTGCGCGACCGGGTGGCCCACATGCGGCAGAAACTGGGCGTGATCGCGTCGGGACCGTATGCGCGCGACACCCTGGAGACGCTGGTCGAGATCCAGGAGCGGACCGCCGAACAGGTCGCCAAGGCCACGCCGCTGAGTCCGCTGGAGGCCTCCGACCGGGAGGACGCGCTCGGCGACTGGCTGGACGACCACGACATCGCGAACGGCTGGCAGCTGGCGCCGACGTTCGTGCAGGCGGGTCTCGACACCGACTGGCTGGACCAGGTCGCGGCAGCCGTGGACGGACCGACTCTCGAGGGCGCCGTCCGGTGGCTGAACTACACGGTCGAGACCGAACTGCTCATGAACGAGATCGAGGACTCCACGACCCGTATCTCGCACCTCGTGGACGCGGCCAAGCAGTACTCGCAGCTCGACCGCGCGCCGTACCAGGTCGCCGACGTGCACGACCTGCTCGACAGCACCCTGATGATGCTCTCCGGGAAGATGGGCTCGGGGATCAAGGCCGTCAAGGAGTACGACCGTACGCTGCCCCGGATTCCCGCCTATCCGAGCGAGCTGAACCAGGTGTGGACGAACCTCATCGACAACGCCGTGGCGGCGATGGACGGCGAGGGGACGCTGACCGTACGCACCGCGCTCGACGGCGACCATGTGCTGGTGGAGTTCCGCGACACGGGTTCCGGGGTGCCCGACGAGATCCGCGACCGGATCTTCGACCCGTTCTTCACCACCAAAGCGGTGGGCGAGGGCACCGGTCTCGGCCTGGACATCTCCTGGCGGATCGTCGTCAACAAGCACCACGGAAGCCTTCAGGTGCAGTCCGTGCCCGGCGACACCCGCTTCCAGGTACGCCTCCCCCTGACCGTCGCGGACACCTCCGAGGAGCCGTCATGACCACGCCCAACGGTATCGACCCCTCCGTCCCGCCGAGCGGCACCGGTTGCACCGAGTGCGACGCGGCCGGCGGATGGTGGTTCCATCTGCGGCGCTGCGCCCAGTGCGGTCACATCGGATGCTGCGACGACTCCCCGGCCAAACACGCCACCGCCCACGCGCGGAGCACCGGGCACCCGGTCATCCAGAGCTTCGAACCGGGCGAGAACTGGTTCTGGGACTACGACACCTCGGAGCTGTACGAGTCGGGTCCCGAGCTCGCTCCCCCGGTGAGCCATCCGCTGGACCAGCCCGCACCCGGCCCCGCGGGGCGCGTTCCGGCCAACTGGGCCGAGACGCTGCGCTGAGACCCCCGCCCCCGACGGGCTCAGAGCACCGTGCTGCCGTACATCTCGCCGAGCGGTTCGGCCAGCAGTTCGACGCGAGCGCCGTCGGGGTCGCGGAAGTAGATCGAGCTACCGCTCTCCTCCGCGTACTCGACCCCGGCGGCGTCGAGCCGCTCGCGCAGACCGCGCCAGGTGACGGGGTCGACCGAGATGGCGAGGTGGTGCAGCCCGCCGAGGACCTCCGCGTAGGGGCCGAGGTCGAGGCCGGGGAAGTCGAAGAAGGCCAGCAGGTTGCCGTTGCCGAGGTCGAAGAAGAAGTGGGTCGAGCCCTGGTAGTCCCGGTTCTCGATCATCTCGGTGAGGGGGAATCCCAGGACGCCCTGGTAGAACCGCACGGTCCGCTCCACGTCCGAGGACAGCAGCGCGACATGGTGCACACCGCGGGCCGTGCTCGCCGGCCTCTCCGGCTTCAGATGGGCGTCCCTGATCCGCTGACGCTCCGCCTCGATCGCTGTCAGGTCCATCGCACCCATCACAGTCTCCTCACTCAGAGAAGTGGCGACGCCGGACGGTACCGACATATTCGGCACCGGTGTACTCAGTACTGAATACAACCACTTCACGTCGCCCGCTCCACCGTCCCGCCGCCGTGCGCGAACGTCGTCCGAAGCGCGGATCGCCCGCGCCGGCCCGTCCGGATGCGCGGAGCCGCGCGAAGGACGATCCTGGAGACATGTCCGGACGGGCTCCTTTGGTTGTGCATCCGGCCCTGGATACCAGTGGCCGCCAGGTGACCGCGCGGGGTGAGAGCCTCGGCGTGGCGTTCTCGGACGAGGATCTGATGGAGTTCCTCGGCCGGGCCGGTCTGCCGGACGCGGAGGATCTGCTGGACGATCCGGCGTGGGTGAAGTGGCGCGGAGGCCAGGCGCACTTCTACGGGACCGGATAGCGGGCGCCCGGAACGCGCCGGGCGTCGGGCGGAGACCGCCCGGAGGGCCCGGCCGTCACGTTGCTCCGAATGGGGGGGCTCTCTCACTCGACCCGGTGGGCGGTCGCGGGGGCGCGTTGCACGGGCGCGGACGCGCACGTTGCTGCGGTATGGACAGCACTCACAAAGCGTTGCGACACGTTCCCGCTCGTGCGGGTGCCGGTACCAGCACGAGCGGGAACGCCGGCACGGTGATGGGCATCGGCACCGGCAGGCCCTACGCCGATCCGGTCGGCCGTCCCGGCCGGCCTGGCACCCATCCGCCGATCTACGCCCAGCTCGTCGCGGAGTGGCGGGCCGAGGGCCGTGGAGTCCCGGAACCCCGCGAGGTGCTGTGGGCCACCTTCGCGGTCCCCGTTCCGGAGACGGAGAGCGACGGATCCGTTCCCGCGGTTCCCGTACCCCGGGGCCTGACCGGCTGGTGAGCGCTACTCCGCGGCCGGCCCCAGGACGGCCAGGGTGCCGTTGGCCTGGCGCAGCGCCAGCTCGAGGGAGAGGGCGGAGTGCAGGGCCCCCGTCCCGTCCGGCGGGATGATCCACTCCAGCGGTCCCGCGGAGCGGTAGGGCGGTGGTACGGCGATCCAGGAGCCCTTGCCGAGGTGGCGGAGCCCCGACCCCACCCACCGGCTGGCCGGGTCGGGGGGCAGGAAGAAGCCGACACGGTGGGCCGCGCAGTCGACCAGGGTGGGTCCGGGCACCTGGATCGGGTCGGACCACAGGATGTCCAGGGCCAGCAGGCCGAGCTGCTCGGGCACGCTCAGCACGTCCCAGTAGCGCCCGGCCTGCAGGAGCACACCGCCGCTCCCCTGATCCCACTCCCGTTTGCACGCCCTCGGATTCGTGGCCGCCGCCGCGAGCCACTCCACACTCTGCATCCACATCGCGTTGGTCATGGATCACCCCGGGGATCTTCCCCCTCCGCTCGGCAGGCGCGGAAGGAGGCACGGGCCGAGGGCCCGCGTTGTCCATCGGGCCCTCGGCATATGCATGTTGGTAGATATCTCCACGTGGCGGAAAGGGTGGCGCGGTATGGCGATTCCCTATGGCCGGTTTACGACGGTTGTGAGGGTGCGTGGAGAGATGCCAGGGAGGGGGCTTGGAGCGGCGTCGTGTGCCAGCGCGCCGTGAACGTGCGTTCGGAAAGGGAGCAGGTCACGGTCAGGCGGTGCGGGGTCTCCAGGAACAGCACGTCGACGCGCAGGGTGCCCGGGTCGGTCCAGCCCCCGCTCACCGCCGTGGGCGTCGGGCCGGGATCGACGGTCCAGCCGGTTCCGCCGAGCCGCAGCTCGAACCGCAGGTCGCCCTCGACCAGGGTGACGAGCGGGCCCTTGTCGCCCTCGGTCACGACCACTTCCGTCAGCGTGCGGTGGCCCGCGCAGACGCCGCCGTCCGGCACGAAGACCGCGTCCGACCAGGCGTCCGCGGGCTCGGGGGGCTCGGGACTCGCCTCGACCGGCGGCAGGGCCAGCCGGGCTAGCCGTCGACGCAGCGCACCGTCCGCCTCGCCCCCGGCCGGCAGCGGCGCCGCACCGAACGCGGGCAGCAGATGCCGCCACATCAGGTCCAGCAACTCCTGCATCCGGTCCGTCGCCGCGGTCGTCGCGATCACCGCGTCGTGCTCGGGCAGCACGACGCAGAACTGCCCGTACGCCCCGTCGCCGCGGTATCCGTGCCGTGCCCGCCAGAACTGGAGTCCGTAGCCCTGCTGCCAGTCCGACCGGGCCCCCTCCGGAGTGCCGTCATCGTTCGCGACATGCGCGCGGGACGCCTCCGCGATCCACGAGGCCGGCAGGAGCCGCCGCCCCTCCCAGACGCCTTCGCGCAGATACAGCTGCCCGAGCCGGGCGATCGCGTCGGTCGCGGCGTGGAGCCCGCTGAAGCCGATCTCCCGGCCGGCCCGGTTCCGCGTCCAGGCGGTCTCCCCGATACCCAGGGGGTCGAACAGCCTGGGCCGCAGATACGCGGTCAGCGACAGACCGGTCACTCGCTGGACGATGGCGGCGAGGGTGAAGGTGGCGGACTGGTTGTACGCGAACACGGTGCCGGGGTCGCGGTCCGGCGGGATCAGCAGGAAGCCGCGTACGGCCTCCTTCCGGTCGAGCCGGACCGCGTCGGTCCAGGTGTCGGTGAGGTGGCCGCTGGCCATGGCCGCGACGTGCCGGACGAGCATGGCGCGACTGCGCGGATCGGTGATGTCGGCCTCGAACTCGGGGAAGTACGAGATCACCGGGTCGTCCAGGTCCAACAGGCCCTCGGCCACGGCGAATCCGGCCGCCGTGGACGTGAAGCTCTTGCTGAGCGAGTAGAGCAGCTGGATGCGCTCGGGCGTGTACGGCGCCCACCAGCCGGAGGCGACGAGGTGCCCGTGGCGAAGGATCATCAGGCTGTGCGGTTCGATGTCCGGGGCGGCCTCGACGGCGTCGAGGAACGCGGCGATGCCCGAGGCGTCGACCCCCTGCTCGGCGGGCGGGCTGACAGGCAGCGGACGGGCACTCATACGGGCGGCCTCCGGGGGACTCGGCGGGGAACGGCGATTGGACACGGTGATCACGGACACTGCTTGCATGTGGCATCTTTCCCGGACCCCTCCTCCATGTCCATGCCCGGTGGCGACAGCGGGCCCGCGTTCCCGCTCCGGCCTCAACTCCCTTCTCCGGAAGCCGACATGTGGATCCATGACGGTTCATCGCCATCACGCCGGGGCGCCTCCCCCGACCTCCCCCACACCCGTCCATCCACCGCGACCGCCCCCTTCGCGGACTCCCGCATCGGCAAAGAAACTGTGCGGTGAATCAGTAGGAACACGGGCCTGAACTGTTCGTACGAGTGCGCGACAACGGCGCGGCCGAGCAGAAACAGATATTTCGATCCGTCTCCCGTTGAACACTCTTCGTCACGCCGTGCGTACTTCCGGGAAAGGTGAGGCCGGGTACGCAGCGAGGGATGACGATGGTGAAGGCGCAAGACTCCGCGGGCGAGTTGATCGCCGGGAGATACCGGCTGCTCGAAGTCGTCCTGCGGGAAGAGGGCCGGGCCTGCTGGCACGGCGAGGACATCGCCTTCGGACGGCCGGTCGTACTGACCTGGACACGCCTCGCGGAGCACCCGCGCGAGGGGACGCGGGAGCCCGCCGCCGACCGGATCATGCGGGCGGCCGAGATTCTCGGCCCGGCCTGCCCCGGCCGGGTGGCCGCGGTACTCGACGTGGTCGAGGAGCCCGGGTTCGTGTGGACCGTCACGGAGCGGCCCCCGGGCGCCCCGCTGACCGAGTTCCTCGGGCGCGAGCCGCTCGATCACGTGCGCGCGGCCCGCATCGGGCTCGGCGTCCTCGATGTCCTCACCGCCGCCCATCTCGAGGGAGTCCACCACGGCGAACTCGGCCCGAGCCAGGTGTGGTCCGACGAGCACGGCACGGTCACGGTGACGGGGTTCGGAGTGACGGCGGCCACGGACTCGACGCGCGTCACCTCTCCCTCGTACGCCTCCCCCGAACAGGCCCGTGGTGAGGGCGGCGCGCCCGCGGCGGACCTCTGGGCGCTGGGCGCGATGATGTACGCGCTGGTCGAGGGCCGGCCGGCCGTCCAGGACCGGGGGCAGATGGACGCCACGCTCCGGGCGGTGGACCGGCTGCCGGTCAGGGCCCCGGTGAGCGCCGGCCCGCTGGCGCCCGCCATTCAGGGGCTGCTGCGCTGGGACCCCGTGGAGCGGGTGCCCGAGGCCGTCGTACGCGAATCACTGACACGCATCCTCCGGCAGAACCTCGAAGAGACCACGCCGCCCGAGGAGCCGCCCGCGTTCCCCGGTCCCGACGGGGACCTTCGCGAGGGGGACACGGACGAGCCGCGTACGGGGCACACCTGGCGAAGCCGGTTCACCGGTCGGCCGGTCGTGCTGGGCGGGGCGCTGGCCGTCACGGTCGTCGCCCTCGCGGTGCTCGCCGCGGTGGGCGGACTGCCGGGCGGCGACGACACGTCCGCGTCCGGCCAGGCACCGTCACGGACGGCCGCCGCCACGCCGCCCGCGCCCTCCGCGCCGTCCACCGGTTCCGGCGCGCGCCCCGGCGGGACGCCCTCGGCGTCCGCCACGCCGTCCCCCTCCCCCACCGCGGGCGCGGTACCGGCCGGCTTCTCCCTCTACCGGGCACCCCAGGGCTTCGCCGTCGCCCTCCCGCGGGGCTGGAAGCCCTTGGATACGCAGTCCTCCGACGACCTCGCCTACCGGGTGACCTTCGGCGCGAGCGGTGATCCGCGCACGCTGGCCGTCACCTACAGCACCCAGCTGGGTCCGGACCCCGTCGCCGTCTGGAGCGACCTGGAGCCCGCCCTGCGTGCCGTCTCCACCGGTTACGAACGGGTGGGCGACATCCGGCCGGTGACCTATCGCGGCCGGAAGGGCGCCGACATGGAGTGGTACTCCGTGTCCGGGGGAGAGCAGGTGCGCACCTTGGGCCGCGGCTTCCTCATCGGCGGCAGCCGGGGTTTCTCCCTGCGCTGGACGACCCCGGCCGACGACTGGGACACCGAACCCAACCGACAGGCGCTGAACGTCTTCTTCAAGACCTTCCAGCCGCAGGCCGATTGATCCCGCGTCAGCGTGGACTCATGTCAATGCCCCTCCGGGATGCGGAAGTCGGGTCGGCGCTGGGCCAGCCACAGGGCGACTTCCTCGGCGATGGGCTGCCCGGTCTCCAGCTCGACGAAGCCGAACTGGCCTCCCTGGTTGCACTCCAGGAACCACCAGATGCCCTCCGCGTCCTCGGCGAAGTCGAAGGCGGCGTAGGCGAGTCCGGTGAAGGCGAGGTAGTCGTGGACCGCACGGGCGATGCGGTCGGGTACCGGCACGGGCTCCCAGCCGTTCCCCGTCTCGCCGAATCGCCCGTCGACCTGACCGGGCTCGGCGGCCTTGCGGGCGGCGAACAGCCGGGTGCCGATGCCGGTCAGCCGGATGTCGGCACGCTTGGGAATGTAGCGCTGGAGCAACGCGGGGCCCGCCGCCACACCGGAGAAGTCCGTGTCGGGTCCGACCAGCGTGGTCGGCAGGGCCGCCGGGGGCTCGCCGGGCGGCGGCCCCGAAGCTGACTTCACCACCACGTCCCGGTGCTCCTGGACGAACTGCTGGGCCACCCGGGGAGCGGTCGTGATGATCGTGGGCGGCACCGCGAATCCGCTGGTGTGGGCCACCCGCAGCTGCCAGGGCTTGTGCCGGGCCTGCTCGGCGCGGCGCGGGTGGTTCATCCAGCGGGTCGAGGCCGAGTAGAGCATGCCGAACAGGGCCTGCCTGGTCTCGGCGGTGAGCCACGCGGAGGGTTCGGCGGCATGGGCCGCCGGCTCGCCCGGCCTGCGCACCCACACGGAGCGAAGGCCTCCCATGCTGAGCACATGGCCGTTGACCGACAGATAGCCGTCGAAGTCACCGTGGGCGTAGTCGGCGGACAGCACCGCCTTGCCGGGCAGGTCGGCGGGATCGAGGCGCACCATGGGCACGCCCCGCTCATGCAGTTTGGCCACCACCATGTCGGCGGTGACGTCCTGCTCGGCCGTGAGTATGAGAACCGTCATGCGCGCGGACTTTCGTCAGTCGTCGAAGTGCGTCTGGGAACCGGCCGTCGACGTCGTGGTGCCGGTCGCCATCAGCAGCGCGCGATCACTGACGGCCGGGCGGCCGTCGGGCAGCACGTTCAGTTGCAGGGACACGTCGAAGTGGTACGGGGGTACTGCGGCCGACTGCCCTGAGGGCAGGGCGTAGTTGAGAGTGAACGGTCGCACGAAAGATCCTCCCGCGGTCGCACGATGGTCGATACCCACCCGTACGTGACACGGCCGTAAGGAATTCATCACTTTCTGCCACATCAGGGTGAAGGTCATCACATCGCGTCGTTTCTGGCTTACTCATTTCGGATTTAATTGGGTGTCCGCCTGGTTCCGGTCTACGCGTGCCGGCTTCGTTCCACCCAGCTTGATTCCACGCAGACCTTAGGCCAATGCTTCATCCTCCGTGACATCAACGCCGCACCATCCCAGGAGAGTTCCCGGTGACCGCAGCCATCGCCTCGTCCGCAGAATCCACCGCGCGCTCCGACGCGCCGAACCCCGTCGAGCGTGACGCGCACGACTTCGGGGCCTACGCGCGGACCGGCGGCTGGGCCTTCGCGCTCAAGGTGGCGCGCAGCGTCCGTCCCGGCGGGCAGTCCGCCGACGACACGCCCAAGGTGTCCGCGAAGGAGTTCGCGGAACTGGCCGGATGCTCGCCCGAGCGCGTCATGCGCTACTACAAGGCCTGGGACAGGGCCGCCGACGACGGTCTGGTCCCCCACTTCGAGACCCTGGTCCCCGGCGAGGACGTCGAACTGCCGGACGCCGAGGCCTGGCAGACCTACTACTCCTCCCGTTCCAGCGGCACGTCGGAGCGCGGCACCGCCATCACCCAGGCCGCGGAGGCCGAGGGCATCCGTCCCACGAAGGCGCTGGAGGTGGCCGAGAACCCGACCGCGCTGCGGGCCGCGATCCTCGCCGACCCCTCCACGGCCAAGGCGGCGCGGTCTGCGCTGCTCGACCGGGTGAAGGAAGACCCGGCGCTCCAGACCGAGTTGGCCCGTGACATCGCCCGCACGGAGGAGCTGAAGAAGGCGGTCGCCACCGAGAACAGGGCGGCCGACCGTATCGGCTATGTGCGCCAGATCGCGGAGAAGGGCCAGATCCGGACACCGGCCGGGCAGACCCTGGACGCTCCGGCCGAGCTGCGCTCCGAGGCCGAGCGGCATCTGTCCCTCCTCGACGAGCTCGACGAGGGCGAGGACGCGGGCGAGTGGGCCACCGAGGCGTACGACACCATGAAGAACCTGGTCGTCGAGACAGTTGAGGCCGACCCCGAACTGCGCGTCCAGGAACGCCGGACGAAGTTCTACAGCAGCCTGCAGAAGGCCACGAAGGTGTTCGAGGAGCTGACGTTCGACGACGCCGACGACATCTACGAGGACGACATGGTGCAGCGCCTGGAGGAGCTCCAGCAGGCGATCGGCACCGCCATCGCGGCGCTGCGCGGGTCGGCCGGCCGGGACTGAGCGGGCCGCGGGGCCGCGCGGGAACGAGGGCTCCCGCGCGGCCGCGCCGTCACCGCGGCAGGTCGTCGGGGCCGGTGGCCCACTGGGTGTCGGGCTGCTCGGCGAGTTCGAAGCTCACCGTGCCGCCCCCGGTCGTGAGACCGGCGCCGGTCCAGGAGCGGTGCGTGGGCTGCCCGTTGACCCGTGCGGCCTCGATGTAGACGTGCGTGGCGTCCGCGTCGGGCGCGCTGACGGCGATGCTCTTCCCACCCGGCCGCAGGACCGCCGCGCGCGGGAAGACCGGGGCACCCAGGAGCATGTTCGCGCTGCCCGGCGTCTGCGGATACAGACCGAGCGCCGAGAAGACGTACCAGGCCGACATGGTCCCGAGGTCGTCGTTGCCCGGCAGCCCCGAGGGGCCGGTGCCGTACACGGTGTCGAGGATCTGCCGGACGGTCGCCTGCGTCTTCCAGGGCTGCCCGAGCCCGTTGTAGAGCCAGGGCGCGTGGATGCCGGGCTCGTTGGTGGGGTCGTAGCGCAGGGCGTCCCCGCCGCGCACGGACCAGGAGCCGTCGGCCTTGTGGAAGAAGCCGTCCAGCCGCGCCGCGGCCGTCTCCCGGCCGCCCATGGCGGCGGCCAGCCCCTGGACGTCCTGCGGGACCATCCAGGTGTACGTGGCACTGGTGCCCTGCGCGAAACCGCGGTCGCCGCCGGGGCTGAACGGGGACACCCAGGAACCGTCGAGGTTGCGGGCCTGGATGTAGCCGGCGCCGGCCGTGGCGGCGGGGTTGAAGACGTTGCGCCAGTAGGCGCCCCGCTCGGCGAACACCGCCGCCTCCTGGTCGCGGCCCAGCAGCGCCGCCCACCGGCCGAGCGCCGAGTCGGCCACCGCGTCCTCCAGCGTCTCGGCGGCGCCACCCCAGCAGTGGCACACGTCGTGCGCCGCGTAATGCGACGTCAGATACTGTGCCAGATTGGGCCGTTGCCCCACGCACTGCCCTGGGCAGCCGGCGTCCAGCAGCCCTTCGGGGCGTGGCACGGTGGCCTGCCGTACGAGGGAGTCGAACGCTCCCTCGTAGTCGAAGTTGCGCACGCCCATGGCGTAGAAGGTGGCCAGGGTCGCCGCCGAGGGGTCGCCCGTCATGACGTGGGTGGCGCCGCTGATGTGCACCCAGCGGTCCCAGACCCCGTCGTTCTGCCGCGCGAAGTTGTAGAGGGACTGGGCGAAGTCGCCCGCGACGCGCGGCTTCAGCAGGGCGAGGAGCTGTATCTGGGCGCGGTACTGGTCCCAGCCCGAGAAGTTGCTGTACTGCGCGCGCTGGCCGCGGGCGAGCCGGTGCACCGCGCCGTCCATGCCGTAGTAGCGGCCGTCGGTGTCGCTGATCAGGTTGGGCTGCATGAGCGCGTGGTAAAGCGCCGTGTAGAAGGTGGCGCGCCGCTCGGTGCTGCCGCCCTCGACACGGACGGTGCTCAGCTCACGGTTCCAGGCCCGGGCGCCCGCGTCGGCCACATCGGCCACGCTCGCGTGCGGGGCGATCTCCCGGCGCAGGTTCGCCTCCGCGCCGCCGAGACCGACGTACGAGATGCCCACCCGCATGTGGACATCGTTGTCAGCACCCGTGTCGAACCCGACGTACCCGCCGGAGCCGCGGCCCGCACGGTCCGCGCCGGTGGCATAGCCCTCACCGCCCGAGGCGGTCGTGGAGCCCGGGAAGAGAGTGCCGTTCTTCCAGGTGCCGACGGAGGAGAAGGCCCGGTCGAACGACGCGCTGAAGTACAGCCGGTAGTAGCTCTTGCGGTTGTTCGTGCCGCCGTTGGCGCGGCGGCCGCAGAACGCGCCGGTCAGCACCCAGCCGGTCACCTTGCGGTGCGCGGTGTCGATGTCGACGTGCGCGTCCTCGCTGCCGTTGAGCGAGTTGGAGACCCGGAAGAGCACGCTGGCGGGGCGGTCGGCCGGGAAGGTGAAGTCGGCGACGCCCGCCCGGCTGCTCACCGCCAGGTCGGCCGACGCGCCCGACGCGAGGCCGAGCGAGTAGCGCCCGGGTACGGCCTTCTCGTCGGCGTGCGTGAAGTTCGCCGCGTACACCGCGTCCTTGCTGTCGGCCGAGGGCGAGGATGTGACGTCACCGACGAACGGCATGATCGGGACGTCGCCCGCGGCCCCGGGGTGGCATCCGGCGCCGTTGACATGGGTGAGGCTCAGACCGCGGATGCGGGTCGTGTCGTACTGGTAGCCGTTGGCGGCCCCGGTGCCGGTCTGATCGCCGGTCGTGCTGGTCGGGGACCAGCCGATCATCCCCTGCGGGAGGGTGGCGCCGGGATAGGTGTTGCCGCCGTTCGCCGATCCGATCAGCGGGTCCACGAGGGACACCGGCCGCTCCGCGGCACGGACGGCCGCGTCGGCCGGGAACGGAGCGGCCATGGCGAGGGCGGTGGTCACGAGCACGGCGGCGGACCTGCCGCCGAACCGTCTTGCTGTGCGCGGCCATGAGGGGCGCATGGGAGGTGTCACCTTCCGACGGACGTGGTGCGAGGACGAGTCGGACCGGTGACGCCCGGCGACTGCCCCGGACCCCGGCCCGGGCGCGAGGATAGAGGGCGCCCGGGAGTGCCGGAAGGGACCCGTGCGTCGCGTGGGTGACGGTGAGGTGAAGGGCAGGTCCGTGCGGCGGGCCCGGCGGCCTCTCAAGGAGGCTGCCCCCCAGCGCACTTGACGGACCGTCACATACCTTGCTGTCCGGGTCGGTCGGCGTCGGGACGGTAGGAGTCCATGAGGTCGAGCAGGCTCTGCGGCGTGCCCGGGCCGAAGCAGACCTCCAGGTTCGCCGCGGACTCGGCCGCCGCCCGCGCCGAGCGCGGGAACAGCGCCTCCTCGTACGCGGTCACGGCCTTCTCGACGTCGTCCGGGTGGGCGGCGAGGGCCTCGGCGAGTTCGGCGCCGTCGAGCATCGCGAGGTTGGCGCCCTCGCCGGCGAACGGGGACATCAGGTGGGCGGCGTCGCCGAGGAGGGTGACACCGGGGACGCGGTCCCAGCGCACACCGACCGGCAGGGCGTGGATCGGACGGGCGACGAGCGTGCCGTCCGCCTCCGCGATCAGGGACCGCAGGCTGTCGTCCCAGCCGTCGAAGTGCTCCAGCAGGCTCCGCTTGGCCGCCTCGGTGTCGGTGAAGTCGACAGGGCCGGAGACGGCCCAGTCGGCGGGGGTCCGCAGCGCGGCGTAGACGTGCAGGGAGCCGTCCGGGTCGCGGTGGCCGAGGAAGCCCTTCCGGTCGGACAGCGCGAACAGGAGACCGCCGCCGACCACGGCCGCGCCCTTCGGGTGCCGGGTGTCGGCGTCTTCGAGGTGCATCTCGACGAACGACAGGCCCGCGTACGCCGGGGTGGCGTCGGTGAGCAGCGGCCGCACCCTGGACCAGGCGCCGTCGGCGCCGATCAGGAGGTCGGCGGTGAAGGTGCGTCCGTCGGCGAGCGTCACCTCGTGGCGACCGCCGTCGACGGTCCGTACGGCGGTGACCTTGGCGCCCCAGCGGACGGTGCCCTCGGGCAGCGAGCCGAGCAGGACGTCGCGCAGGGCGCCCCGGGAGACCTCGGGGCGCAGCTCGTCCTCGCCCGAGTCCTCGCGCAGGAGCGTGCCGTCCTTGTCGACGATGCGGGTGGCCTCCCCGCCGGCGTGGATGATCGCGCGGAACTCGTCGTAGAGCCCGGCGGCGCGCAGCGCGGCCTGGCCGGACTCCTCGTGCAGGTCGAGCATGCCGCCCTGGGGGCGGGCGGTCGGCGAGGCGTCCAGGTCGTGGACGGCGGCTTCGATGCCGTTGAGGTGCAGGACGCGGGCGAGCGTGAGGCCGCCGAGACCGGCGCCGATCACGGCGATGGGGTGGTGGGTGTTCGTCATGGCTGGTTCTCCTTGTGCGGGGGTGACCGTCGGGTGCCGGTGCGGGCGCAGCCGTCGCTCTCGGCGACGGTGCGTGGTGGTGACGGGCGCGGGCCGGTGGGGCTCACGGGGTGTCGGGTGGGGTGGGCGCGCTCGGTGCCTCGGGCGCGTCGGTCCGGGGTGTGTGCAGGACGCCGCCGATCAGGACATGGAAGCCCCAGTTCAGACGGGCCTCGCCCGGCCCGGAGAGCAGGTCCGCGCCCAGCGCGGCGATGCGTGGGTGCCGCTCGCGGGACGCGCCGCGAACCGCCGAGGCCAGCGCCGCCCACTCACCCTCCGTGTCGGCCGGGTCCTTCTCCCCCGACGCGTGCTCCGCCGCGGTGGCGGTGGCGAACTGGAGCAGCAGATCGATCGCCCAGGCCGCCCGCTCACCGGGGACACCGCCCTCGTCGAGCAGGGACAGCAGCGCCTCGACCAGGTCGAGGTAGCGCTCGCCGGACGGGCGGGCCACCAGCGCGGAGCGGGCGAGCCCCGGGTGTTCGAAGAGGACGGCCGTGTACGAGGTGAGCACCCGCACGAGCCGGTCGCGCCAGTCGCCGTCCGCGCGGACCGGGCTCAGGTCGACGGCGCCGAGCAGGTCGTCGAGCACCGCCGCGTGCAGCTCGGCGGTGTTGCGCACATAGACGTAGAGCGAGGCCGGTCCGGTGTCGAGTTCCTGCGCCAGGCGGCGCATGGTGACCCGCCGGAGACCTTCGGCGCGCATCAGCGCGACGGCGGTCGCGATGATGCCGTCCCTGGTCAGGGCAGGTTTCGCCGGGCGCTCACGGCGGCTGGGGCGGGGGGCGGGGTGTTCTGTCACTCCTCCAAGGTAACGAACATGTTCGTTGCGAACAAGTACGTCACGAACATGTTCGTCCTGTTGTACACAGCAGTCGGGTGAGTACGCGTACTCATGTCGCCCGCCCCGGCCCTCCACCACCATGGGGCCACCTGGACCTAGGAGCCCGCCATGCCCGGATCAGTCCTCGCCCCGCCCGCCCAGCACCCCGCTCCTCCGGAGCGCTCCGCGCGCGGGGCCCTCCCGGCCGTCCTCGTCGTGGTGGTGGTCGCGGGCACGGCACTCTCCGCCTGGCATCCGCACGACCGGACGACCTGGCTGCTGGAGACCGTGTGGGTGCTCGTCGGGCTGCCGCTGGTGGTGCTGACCCGGCGGCGGTTCCCGCTGACGAATCTGCTGTACTGCCTTCTCGCGGCGCACGCGCTGGTGCTCGCGGCGGGCGGTCACTACACCTACGCGCAGGTGCCGTTGGGCGACTGGGTGCGCGACGGTCTCGGGCTCGACCGCAACCCGTACGACCGGTTCGGGCACCTCATGCAGGGCTTCGCGCCGGCCGTCCTGGTGCGGGAGCTGCTGAGCCGGACGTCACCGCTGCGCGGCAGCCGGTGGCTGGCGCCGCTGACCGTGTGCGCGTGTCTCGCCTTCAGTGCCGTGTTCGAAATGTTCGAGTGGGCCGCCGCCGTGATCGGCGGACACGCGGCGGACGACTTCCTGGCGACCCAGGGCGATGTGTGGGACACCCAGTGGGACATGTTCTGTGCCCTGATCGGCGCGACCGTCTCGGTGCTGCTGCTGAGCCGCCTGCACGACCGGCAGCTCGGCGCGCTCCCGGCGCCGCGGCCCTCCGGGGACCGACATGGCCCGGCGGCGGGGCCTCGATAGCTGGCGGGTCCCGCCGCCGGGTCCGCCGGTTGCTACCAGCGGCCCTCGACCTGCTCCTTGATGCGCCGCTCGTACAGTTCCCCGATGGCGTCCAGCGTCGTGCGCGACGGCTCGGGCAGCTTCGCGGCCGCCGCGTTGGCACGGGCCTGCTCGGGTGAACGGGCACCCGGGATCACCGTCGTCACGCCCGGCTGCGCGACGATCCAGCGCAGCGCCAGCTGGGCCGGCGTGTACCCCTCGGGGGCCAGGGCGGAGAACTCGGCGGCCGCCTCCACGCCCGTCGCGAAGTCGACCCCGGAGAAGGTCTCACCCTGGTCGAAGGACTCGCCGTGGCGGTTGTACGTCCGGTGGTCGTCCGCGGCGAAGACGGTGTCCTTGGTGTACTTGCCGGAAAGCAGCCCGGAGGCCAGCGGGACCCGCGCGATGATGCCGACGCCCGCCTCCCGGGCCGCGGGCAGGACCTGCCGCAGGGGCTTCATACGGAAGGGGTTGAGGATGATCTGGACGCTCGCCACGTTCGGGCGCGCGATCGCGGTCAGTGCCTCGTCGCACGTCTCGACGCTCACGCCGTACGCCGCGATCCGCTCCTCCTCGACCAGGGTGTCGAGGGCGTCGTACACCGCGTCGGAGGAGTACACGGACGTCGGCGGGCAGTGCAGCTGCACCAGGTCGATCCGGTCGACGCCGAGGTTGCGGCGGGAGCGGTCGTTCCAGGCGCGGAAGTTGTCGAGGACGTAGTTCTCCGGGACCTGGTCGACCCGGCGGCCCATCTTGGTGGCGACCATGACGTGCAGGTCCGGCCTGCCGCGCAGGAAGGTCGCGATGGTCTCCTCGCTCCGCCCGTCGCCGTACACGTCCGCGGTGTCGAAGAAGGTCACTCCCGACTCCGCCGCCGTCTCCAGCACGGCCAGGGCGTCCTTCTCACTCACCTCGCCCCAGTCGGCCCCCAGTTGCCAGGTGCCGAGACCGATGACGGAAGCATGCTGACCCGACCTGTCGAATGCGCGCTCGTCCATGGCGTCAGTCTGACACTTCCCCCCGGGCGGACCGGACGCTCCCGCCCCGCGCGTCCTCCCGTGCCCGTCGGTCCGTCACCCGGCGGCTCGGACGCGGCGACGGCCTACCCGGCACCAGACGGCGCGCTGGCCCTTGAGCGCGAGCGTGCCCACCACGATCAACACGGCCACGTTGATGAGGAGTTGGATGAAGGAGCCACGCGCCTCGCTCCAGCTCCCGAAGGCGGCGGAGACGCTGAGGTCGGCGGCCGCGGGGATGGTGGTGACGGAGATGAAGACGCCCAGCAGGGCGCTCGTCCTGGCCTCGGTCAGCGAGACGATGCCCACGATCCCGGCCAGCGTGGCGACCGCGACCGAGAAGAAGTCGGGCGTGTCGATCAGATGGGAGACGGGGCGCACGCCGAGGCCGAACGCCCTGGACTCCAGGCCGAACCCACGGATCAGCAGGCCGAAGAGAAAGGTGGCCACGACGGCCAGCGCGAACCCGACCGTCAGGGCGGTCAGCCCCTTGCGGATTCTCGGCCCCGAGTGCCGGTCGATGCCCAGCGCGACGCTGACGATGGCCCCGTACTCGGGTCCGACGACCATGGCCGCGACGATCAGGATCTGCGAGTTGGTCACGATGCCGACCGCGCCGATCAGTCCGGCGACCACCAGGTAGAGGTAGAAGCTCGGCGCGTACGTGCCCTCCGCCCGGATGCGCGCCTCCACCGCTTCCCAGACGGGCGCCCGCGAGAGCGCCCCGAGCCGCTCGGCACCGGCCCGCGCGGCGCGTCCGGAGAACGCCATGTCGACGGGCTCGATGACGATGGAGCCCACCTCGTCGAGGCGCAGCCCCCGCAGACCGCGGAGCACGTCGTTCGCCCCTCCTGTCAGCACGTCGCAGGCGAGGGCGTCGCCGTCCGGCTTCCGGGCGATGCCGGGCTGCACCACGAGGTTGAGGACACTCGGGTCGGCCGCGAGGAGGGCGACCGCGGCTTCGGTCAGCGGGGCGGGACTCACCATGCGCACATGGATCATGTCCATGCAGGTACCTCCCGGGACACCGGTGCGCGCCTCGTCGACATCGAGCGGACCTCTCCAGTAACCCCGGCCAGCCGGTGTTCGGCAATCCAGCCGCGTCCACCACCGCGCGGACCGCCCGATCCGGGATCCCGGAGAGGACGACCGGACAGAACAAGCGGACATGCCGCCGATGTCGGATAGTGAAGAGGCCTGGATCCTCGAGATTGGATCACCATGGACCGCTATCCGCCCATCGCCGAGCACGGCCTGGTGGGCGATCTCCAGTCCTCCGCTCTGGTCTCGTCCAAGGGTGTCGTGGACTGGTTCGCCGCCCCGCGCTTCGACTCCCCCAGCATCTTCGCCGCGCTGCTCGACCACGACGGCGGAGGCTACTTCCGGCTGGCGCCCTCCCACCCGGAGGGCTCCTGGAAGCAGCTCTACTATCCGGACACGGCGGTGCTGGTGACGCGGTTCATGTCACCGGACGGGGTGGGCGAGGTCCTCGACTGGATGCCGCCGGACCGCTCCGGCACCGCGTCCGCCCGGCACCGGCTCTTCCGGGCCGTTCGGACGGTCCGGGGAACCATGCGGTTCGCCCTGGAGTGCCGCCCGCGCTTCGACTACGGGCGGGCCGGCCACGAACTCGCCCTCGATCCCGACGGCGCCGTGTTCCGCGGCCCGGGCATCACCGCGTTCCTGCGGAGCACCTTTCCCCTGGAGCGGGACGGACAGGACGTCAGGAGCACCGTCACCCTGAACGCCGGCGAGATGGCGACGGCCGTGTTCACGGTGGACGGGCCGGACGCCGCCGCACCGCCGCCACCCACCGTGGACGGGTCCGCCGACAACCTGGCGGAGACCGTCGAGTACTGGCAGCGCTGGGTGCGGACCTCCAAGTACCGGGGCCGCTGGCCCGACATGGTGCACCGCTCCGCCATCACCCTCAAGCTTCTGACCTACGCGCCCACCGGCGCCCCGGTCGCGGCGGCCACCATGGGCCTGCCGGAACAGGTCGGCGGAGAACGCAACTGGGACTACCGCTACACCTGGGTACGGGACGGATCCCTGTCGCTGCGTGCCCTGCTCGACCTCGGGTTCGCCGAGGAGGCGACGGCGTTCACCCACTGGCTGCGCGAACGGCTGATGGAACGCCTGGACCAGGACGGGGAAGCACTCCAGATCATGTACCGGGTGGACGGGACTCCGCTGCTGGGCGAGGAGATCCTGGAGCACTTCGAGGGCTACCGCGGCTCCTACCCCGTACGCGTCGGCAACGCCGCCGCCGACCAACTCCAGCTCGACATCTACGGCGAGGCCCTCTACGGCCTGTCGCAGGGTCGTGAGATCGGCCTCCAGGCCGATTACGCCGGCTGGAAGGCCGTCGCCCGCACCCTGGACTGGCTCGCCGACCAGTGGGACCGTCCCGACGAGGGAATCTGGGAGACCCGCGGCGGGCGCAAGGACTTCACCTACAGCCGGGTGATGTGCTGGTCCGCCTTCGACCGCGGTCTGCGCCTGGCCGATCAATGGCGCCGGCCGGCGGACACCGCCCGCTGGACCAGGGCGCGCGACACCATCCTTGAACAGGTGATGGAGCGCGGCTGGAGCGACAAGGAGCGGGCGTACGTCCAGTACTACGGCGGCGGCGTCCTGGACGCCTCCCTCCTGCTCATCCCCCGGGTCGGCTTCCTCGGCGCGAAGGACCCGACCTGGCTGTCGACCCTGGACGCGATGAGCCGGACGCTGGTCTCCGACAGCCTCGTCTACCGGTACGACCCGGCCGCCTCCCCGGACGGCCTGCGCGGCTCGGAGGGCACCTTCAGTCTGTGCACCTTCCTGTACGTCGACGCGCTGGCCCGCTCCGGCCGGCTGGCCGAGGCGCGCTACACGTTCGAGAAGATGCACACGTACGCCAACCATGTCGGCCTCTTCGCGGAGGAGGTGGGCCCCAGCGGTGAGCAACTGGGCAACTTCCCCCAGGCGTTCACCCATCTGTCGTTGATCATGGCGGCCACCACGCTCGACGAGGCACTCGACCGGCTGCGCGGCTGAGACCGCCGGGAGCACCCTCATGCCCGATCCCATCGAACCCGCCGACGCGCCGCGGATGAGTCCCGAGGAGTTCGGGGCTCTGTACCGACGCGTCCGGGACCGCGCCGCCGACCCCGGCCGGGGAGCGCCCCGTGTCACGCCCGAGCAGCTGCGGGCCGCCGCGGGCGAGGTCAGGACCGGACGCACCGTCACCATGGCGGCGCCGGTGGACACCCGGCCCGGACCCGACAACCCGGAGCCCGCGGTCCACCGGCTCACCGGTCCGGTCGCCGGGGAGGCGGGCGCCCCGGGACTGCACTTCGCCTTCGACCGCTTCGCCATGAACGTGCACGGCGACGCCGACAGCCATCTCGACGCGCTCTGCCACGTCATCTACGACGGCACCCTGCACGGCGGTGTCCCGGCGTCCTCGCTGACCGCCGAGGGGGCGACCGAACTGACCGTGGACGCGGTCCGCGACGGGCTGGCGGGCCGCGGTGTGCTGCTCGACATCCCGAGGCTGCGCGGTGTGCCCTGGCTGGAGCCGGGCGACAGCGTCACCACGGAGGACCTCATCGCGGCCGAGGCGGCCCAGGGCGTAGGGGTCGGGGCGGGAGACCTGCTGTTCGTCCGCGTCGGCCACCGCCGTCGGCGCGCGGAGCTCGGGCCGTGGGACGCCGCGCGGGCGCGGGCGGGGATCCATCCCGGCGCGGTCGAGCTCCTCGCGGAGCGGCAGGTCGCCGCGCTCGGCGGTGACGGCAACAACGACACCGCCCCGAGCCCGGTCGACGGAATCGGCTTCCCGACCCATGTGCTGGCGATCCACGCCCTGGGCCTCTACCTGCTCGACTACCTGCAGTTCGAGGACCTGGCGGACGTCTGCGCACAGGAGCGGCGCTGGTCCTTCCTGTGCGTGGTCGCGCCTCTGCGGCTCCCGGCCGCCACCGGCTCACCGGTCAACCCGATCGCCCTGCTGTGAGCGGCCGGCTCTTGCAGCCGGTGACGCGCCGGAAGCCGTGCCCTTCGCGGGGCACGGCTTCCGGCGTCGGAATCCGGCTAGACCCGCGCTCCGTGCACATGCTTCGGCTCGACCAGCAGGCCGTAGATGACCAGCAGGGAGACGAGCATCGTGAACACCGACCAGAACGGGTAGACCGGAAGGAAGATCATCTGCGCGACGAGGCAGAACGCGGCCAGGCAGATGCCCGTCAGCCGCGCCGCCCTGGAGCCCACGAACACACCGAGACTCGCCAGGGCCATCACGATGCCGATGACAACGAAGATCCAGCCCCAGGCCGTGAAGTTGAAGATGAGCAACCGGTTGCCCTGGGAGTACACCTTCGAGTAGTAGCCGTGGTTGAAGATCGCCACGAAGCCGTTGAGAAGATTGAACAGAGCGCTGACCATCAGCAGGATTCCGGCGAAGGCCACCCAGTGCGAACGCTCCATCGGCGGCACGAGGTCGTCTGGCCCAGAGGCTTGTTGCTGCATGAGAACCATGAGATCCAGCCACACGGCGGACCGCAATCCGTACTGACCCGTTGGGGTCCGGGCCGGGACCGGGCGAGTGGCCCCGACCGCCGTCGTCAGTCTGTTCGGTCCGTCCAGGGCGCCCGGGACGGACCGAGCAGGATCACGGTGTCCTGGGCCCCCGGCTGAGGGCTGCGGGTCCCGGTGACCGGGTCCAGCCGCCCGTCGGGGCGTACGAGGAACAGCAACGCGTGCCCGGCCGGGACGCCCTCTCCGGCGGGGCGGGAGGTGATCCGGGCGCCGTCCGCGTAGCGGCGGGCCAGCTCCGGTCGGTTGAGTCCGGCGCCGAACAGGGTGTCGCCGGACGTGTAGGGGGCGACCACGCCGTGACTCAGACCGGGCGGCCCCAGCCGGTGGACGAACCCGTCGACGCTGCCGCGCAGGGTCGCCGACGCCAGCGCGTTGAAGTCGTCCTCCTCGGTGAGCAGCAGGACCCCGGTGATTCCTTCGAGCTCCGCTCCCTCGCCGGTGGCCGCGGCGAGCAGTTCACCCGGCGCCAGGTGCAGTCCGGCGGCCCGGATCAGGTCGCGTTGCTGTTCTCGTCCGGCCCACATCAGGACGTCGAGGCCGGCGGCACGAAGGGCTCGTCCCAGGTCGATCGCCCAGAGGTCGCCGCCCACGAGCAGCGGGCGGGCGCGCGCCGGGCGCAGCACGCCCAGGCGTCGGGCCACGGGGTGCGCGCTGAGCCCGTACAGCGTCACCGTGGTGACGATCACCAGGAAGGTGGCGGGCAGGATCTTCTGGGCGCCGCCGACGTGGTCGGCGACCAGGGTGGCGGAGAAGGTCGAGGCGGTGGCCGCGGCGACGATTCCGCGGGGCGCCATCCATCCGATGAACGCCCTCTCGCCGCGGGGCACGTCCGTTCCCGCGGTGGAGAGGAACGCGATCACCGGCCTGATCACCAGGACCAGGGCGGCGACGAGAACGAGCGTGGGCAGAATGACGTGCCGCAGGGAAGCCGGGGTGACCGTGGCCGAGATGGAGATGAACAGCAGCCCGATGATCAGCGACACCAGGGTCTCGAGGAAGGGGCGGCGCGCCGGGAGGGACATGCCCGGCAGGTTGGCGAGGGCCATCCCCATGACGACCGCGGCGATGAGTCCGGTGTCGTCCCGGATCGCGTCGCAGGCGGCCGCCACGCCCACCGCGGCGGCGAGCTGCGCCGTCGTGCCCAGCACCTCGCCCAGGTGCAGGCGGCTGAGCAGGAACCACAGCGCCGCGGCCCCCACCGCGCCCCCGATCAGACCGACGGCCGAACTCACCGCGAACTGACCGAGCTTGCCGCCCAGGCCGTTGCTGTCGCTCGTGACGACGGCGTGGAACGCGAGCGCCCCGAGAATGCCGCCGACGGGGTCGATCAGCGACCCCTCCCAGATCAGGATGCGCTGGAGCCGCTCGGTCGGGCGTACGAAGTTGAGCAGCGGGCCGACGACGGTGGGCCCCGAGACGACGAGGATCACGCCGAGCATGATCGCCGAACGGTTCGACATGCCCAGCAGCGGCACGGCGAGAACGGCCGCCGCCGCCCAGGTGATCAGTACGCCGAGACAGATCAGCCGCACCACGACGCGCCGCATGTGTCCCTGCAGCTTGCGCACGTTCAGGCCGAGTCCGGCTTCGTAGAGGATCACCGCCACGGCGAGCGACACCATCGGGGAGAAGGCGTCCCCGAGCAGATTGTCGGGGTTGACGATGTCGGTCAGCGCACCGGCGGCGAATCCGACGGGCAGCAGGACGATCAGGGCGGGGATCCGCAGCCGGCTCGCCACCAGCTGGGATCCGACGGCCAGGACGACGATCAGTCCGAGGCCTTCCAGGATCTGATTGTCCGTCACGGCTGTCTCCCTGCCGGTCAACTCGGCTGACGGTCGTCTCGTCGCGGAGGGGGCGGAGCGGCGCTTCTGTTCGCCGGGGTCGTTCAGCGGGGCCGACCGGCGGTCCTCTTCATCGCCGATCCGTTTCAGCGGTGCGGTGGGCGGGTCGGCGGGTCAGACCGCGTCGGGGCGGCCCGCGCCGCCCGCGCCGCCCTCGACGTCCGCGTCCGTCTGGGCCTCGAGCAGACCCCGCGTGTCGAGGCGGTACAGAACCACCAGCGCGGGCCCTACGAGCACGATCGCGATCGCCGTGACGATCAGCAGCCAGTGCAGCGAACCTGCCGCGCCGGCGGCCTGCTGGACCGTGAGGGACGTGGGGATCAGGTAGGGCCGCTGGGCGGCGCCCCACGCGGCGATCACCAGGGCGACGGCGCCCACCGAGGTGAACCGGGCCCAGCCCGCGAAGCGTCCGGCGACCAGCCACGCGGTGGCCGCCGCCGCCACCGCCGAGAGGATCACCAGCAGCAACCCCAGGCCGTGGGTCAGGCCGTGGTAGACGTACGTGGTGTGCTCGCGCGTCACGTCGAGACCGATCAGGGCCAGGACTCCGACGGCGGCGAGGCCGCACCAGGCGCGCCGCCGGAAGTACACGATCATGTCCGGGGCGTCGAAACGGCGGGCGTCCGCGGTGAGGAAGACGGCCCCGAGGAACGCCGTGGCCGCGACGGCGAGGAGACCGGCGACGACGGAGGTCGGACCGGCCCACACGTCGGAGGAGGCGGTGGTGCCCGGGGCGGCGCGGCCGGAGGCCACACCGCCGACCGCGGCGCCCAGGAAGAACGGGGTCAGCAGCGAGGCGACGGCGAAGACGGCTCCGAAGATCCGGCGCTGGGCCAGCCGGTGGGTGGGTTTGCGCAGGGCGAACCCCGCTCCGCGCAGCACCATGCCGACAGCCGCCAGGGCCAGCGGCAGCCACATCGCGCTGAACACCGTCTCGAAGAAGACCGGGAAGCCGGTCCACATGAGGACGAAGACGAAGATCAGCCAGACGTTGTTGACCTCCCAGACCGGCTCCATCGCGTCGTCGATCAGCCCGCGCGGCCGTCTGCCCCGCTTGGTGCCGCCGGCGACCAGGTCCCAGAACCCGGCCCCGTAGTCGACGCCGCCACCACAGGCGTAGGCGGCCGTCGCCACCAGCAGGATCCAGGCGGCCACCGTGGCGGTCATCGCGGGTCTCCCGGCTCCGGCCGCGGCCCGGACTCCGGTGGCGGCCCGGACTCCGGTGACGCGGAGGCGCCACGCGTCGCGTCGACCTTCTCCCGGCGGGGCCCGTAGGGTGTGTCGGCCTCCGGCTCGTGTCCGGTCGCGCCGACGGGGCTCGCGCCCGCCAGACGCCAGCGTCTGCTCATCTTCAGTACGACGCCCAGGAACGTGCCGAACATGAGGACGTAGACGACCACCACGATGCCGAACATCGTCCACAGCGAGCTGGCCGCGGTGGGCGTGACCGCCTCGGAGACCCGCATGTGCTGGTAGACGATCCAGGGCTGGCGGCCCACCTCGGTGGTGATCCAGCCGCATTCGACCGTCACCACGCTGGCCACTCCGGCGATCGCCGCGCACCGGAAGAACCAGGGCGACCGGGGCAGGTCACGGCGCCGCAGCCAGCACCAGCCGTACCAGAGCGCGAGGAGGATCAGCGCGGTGCCGATGCCGGCCATGATGTCGAAGGTCCAGTGCACGATGGTCGCCTGCGTCGGGGTGGGACGGTTCTCGGCCGGCACCGAGGTGAGCCCCGTGACCTTGGTGCCCGGGCTGCCGCCCGCGAGGATCGAGTCCAGCTGGGGGATTTTGATGCCCCCCGTGACGGTCCCGTCGGGATGCAGCCGGCCGAAGAGGTACTCGGGAACGTGCGTATCGGTCTTCCAGACCAGTTCGGCGGCGGCGAACTTCACCGGCTGCTTCTGGTAGACCTGCCGGGCGATGTTGTCACCGAGGAAGAACTGCACGGGCGTGAGGATCGCCGCGACGGTGAACGGCACGCAGAACCCGAGCCGGTGATACCGGTCCCGCCGCCCGCGCAGCCAGCCGACCGCATAGACCCCGGCCACCACATAGCCCGCCGTGAGGAACATCGCGACGACGAAGTGCCAGTACTGGGGGCCGAACATCGGCGTGAACACGGCGGAGCGGACGTCGACGTTCGTGGGCCTGCCCTGGGAGTCCAGGGTGAAGCCCTGCGGGGTGTTCATCCACGAGTTCGCGCCGATGATGCCGAAGGCACCCATCAGCGCGGCGAGCGGCAGCGGTGTGGCGAGCCAGAAGTGCGGCCAGGCCGGGAGGCGGCGCCACCCGTAGAGGTAGATGGCGATCAGGACCGCTTCCAGGAAGAACGCCCAGGCCTCCACCCCGAATCCGAGACCGAAGACGTCTCCCCAGGTGCCCATCATCTTCGGCCACAGCAGCCCGAACTCGAACGACAGCACGGTGCCGGTCACGATGCCGACGGCGAACTGCACCGCCATGACCGCCGACCAGCGGCGGGCGAGCAGCAGGGCGACCGGGTCGTTCTTGCGCAGGGCGCGATGGTGCATCACCAGGGTGATGAACGGCAGGGCCACGCCCAGCGGCACGAGGATGATGTGGGAGGCCAGGGTGAAGGCCATCATCTCGCGCGCGGGCAGCAGTTGGTCGGGAGTGCCCGCCAGGAGGGTGAATGTCTTGTTCATGCGGGCCTCATTGGCTGGTGCCGACGGTAGGCGGTGCCGGGCACCGAGGTGACGTGAGCGCGGACGTCACCGTCTCAGCCACCGGTGGCGAAGCCGGGGAAGAGCGTCATCCCGCCGTCGACGAACAGGGTCGTGCCCACCACGTAGTCCATGAGGTCGGAGGCCAGCACCGTCACCGCGGCGGCGATGTCCTGGGGTTCACCGACCCTGCGGTACGGGATCAGCCGCAGGAGTTCCTGCTCGGCCTCGGGTGTCTCCCAGGCACTGCGGTTGATCGGGGTCTTGATGGCGCCGGGCGCGACCGCGTTGACCCGGATCCCGTGGGGTCCCAGCTCCTGGGCGAGCGTCTGCATGAGCATCAGGACGCCGCCCTTGGACGCGGCGTAGTTCAGGTGGCCGGACCACGGAATGATCTGGTGCACGGAACTCATGCAGACGATCTTTCCGGCCGAGCGGGAGACCTCCGGCACGACACCGCGCCGCAGGAACTCCTTGGTGGCCTCCCTCGCGCACAGGAACTGACCGGTGAGGTTCACGTCGATGACCTTGTGCCACTGCGCGAGGGTCATCTCCGTCACCGACGCGTCCCGTTGCAGGCCGGCGTTGGCCACCAGGATGTCGATCGTGCCGAACTCCTCCAGCATGCGCGCGAACATCCCGACGACCTGGCCCTCGTCGGACACGTCCGCCTCATGGGCGAAGGCCCGTACGCCGAAGCCCTGGATCTGCCGGACCACGTCCTCGGCCGCCTCCTGCCCGACGACGTAGTTGACGACGACGTCGGCGCCCGCCCGGCCCAGCGCGATCGCCGTCGCCAGTCCGATTCCGGAGTTCGCCCCGGTCACCAGGGCCTTCTGGCCCCGCAGCAGCGGCAGCGCCGCAAGCTGCCCACCCGTGTCCACGCCTGAGGTCACTGCCGTCTCCCATTCGTCGGTGCGCCGTCGCCGGGACCGGACGTGCCGCCGGCCTGCCGACTCACCCCGCGCATGCCCGCTCGGCACGACGCCGGTGTCGGGGCCTCTGCCGGGAACTGCCCGCCGCGACCACGTCGGCTTCGGGTCCGCAGGCCCCGCACCGAGGCAAGCACTCCGGCCCGGGGTCGGCGAGGGCGGACTCGCCTCGCTCGGCCGTTGGAAGTAGCCGGGTCCCCCGGGCGGAGCAACCGCACGGCGCCCGGTGCCCCGCGGCGCGAGCGCGCCTCACGACGAAGGCGGGAGGATCACGTTCACCAGGTCCTCCCCCGCGAGATGGCGGAGCAGTTGAGCCCTGACCAGGCTCAGCGCGCGCGGCGGGAACGCCGACGAGTTGCCCCCGACATGAGGGGTGATCAATGTGTTCGGGGTCCGCCACAGCGGATGTCCCTCGGGCAGCGGCTCGGGGTCCGTCACGTCGAGGGCCGCCGCCAGCCGTCCGCGCTCCAGCTCCGCCACCAGGGCGCCGGTGTCCACGACGGCGCCCCGCGCCACGTTGACGAGCAGGGCACCGTCCTTCAACGCGGCGAGGAACTCGGCGTCCACCAGACGCCGGGTCCTCTCCGTGAGCGGAAGGGTGAGCACGACGACGTCGGCGCCGGGCAGGAGACCGGGGAGTTCGGCGATGGAGCGCACCGGCCCGCGCGGCCCCGGTCGGGCGGTTCGGGCGACCCGTACGACCTCGCACTCGAAGCCCGCGAGCCGTTCCTCCACGGCCTGGCCGATGGAGCCGTAGCCGCAGATCAGGACCGTCCGGTCGGCCAGCGAGGGAAAATAGCCGCTCTGCCAGGTCCCGTCGTCCTGCGCCCGTACGAAGCCGGGGACACCGCGCAGCGACGCCAGCGTCAGGGTGAGGGCGAGTTCCGCCGTGCTGGCGTCGTGCACACCTCCGGCGTTGCAGAGCGTCACACCCGCCGGGATGTGCGGCACGAGGTCGTCGACACCCGCCGACAGGCTCTGCACCACCCGCAGCCGGGGCATGCGCCGCAGCAGCGGCACGGACACCGACGTCAGACCGTAGGGAACGACGAAGAACTCCACCGAGTCGAGGACGTCTTGATGCGGGGGTCCGCCGGTTCCGTCCCAGAACTCCGTCCCCGCTCCGGAGGCCGCACCGAGTTGTGCCGGCCGGTAGGGAAGCAGACTCCTCGCCGTCCGCCCGCCGGGCGGGCGCTCCACACCACTCATGGAGGCATCTCAACAGGGATCCGCCCCGGCGGCACTTCGGCCGCCAGGGCACGGGCCCACGGCGAGGGGCGGCACCGGCCTCCGTCGCGGCGCACCCATCCGGGTGCATTCCGCGGGAACCGCGCCGCCGCGTGAGCCCGACGTCCCGGGGCTCCCCCCAGGATTCCGGCGAGGGCCACCCACGTCCTGCCGGACCGATCCAGGAGACGCCGCATGTCATCACCCGGGAGCGCACCGACGATCGTGGTCGTCATGGGCGTCTCGGCGTCCGGCAAGAGCACGCTCGGGACGAAGCTCGCCCAGCGTCTCAATGTGCCCTTCGTGGAGGGCGACGACTTCCACCCACCGCGGAACATCGCCAGGATGAGCGCGGGCCTGCCGCTCGACGACGCCGACCGCGAACCGTGGCTGCACACGCTCGCGAACTGGATCCGCGACACGAGCCGGTCCCGGCGGAGCGCGGTCGTCTCCTGCTCGGCCCTCAAACTCCCCTACCGGGAGCTGCTGCGTGCGGCCGGGCCCGGCGTGTGGTTCGTGCACCTGGACCTCGACCGCGAGATCGCCCGCCGGCGCATCACGCACCGCTCCGGCCACTTCATGCCCGAGGGACTGCTCGAGTCCCAGTACGACACCCTCCAGCCGTTGCTCGACGACGAACCCGGGCTGAGGGTCGACGCGACGGCCGACGCCGAGACGATTCTGGACCGGGTGCAGGCCGCCCTCGTCCGCTTCGAATCCGAACGCCGGGGCACGACCACGGACTAGCGGTACAAGGGCACGGCACACCGGGCACCGGGCACCGCGAGAACACGCACGGCGCCCCGGAGGTGCTCCGGGGCGCTGTTCCGCGGCAGCCGCTTCCCTTGCCGCGGGACACGAACCGGCGGTGCCGGTCGGCGCGGTGGCCGGTGGAGTTCGCTGCGGCTCCGCCACAGGAGTCACCGGCCCGGGACCAGAGTGCCCTGAGATGCGGGTGAGGTGGGTGGGGTTCGCCGTCATGTCACCGCCTTGTAAGGAACCACACATCCGAAGGGGCGGTCCGGCAGAGCGCCACGGAGGGCCGGGACGGCCGAACCTTCCCACGGGACGATCCCCTCCACAGACCACCGATCCGTGGCAACTTCGCCCCGGCACACCGCACATGACGCACCATTCAAGAAGTGAACCGCGTTCCGCCGCGGACGAAGGCGCACGTCGTCGTGATCCCCGCGCGGGTCGCCCGGCCGGTCCGGCGACCATGCCGACGCCGAGCTCCACCGCGCCGCGCCGATGAACGCCCCTTCCACACGGCCGAGTTCAGCGGACAGCACGCCCTCCGGACGTTCAACTCCTCGCGCTGTCAGCCGATTTCAAAGCGTTCCTTGTTTCACATCTTGACGACTTTGGTGCAGACCTTTAGGTTCACCGATCACCACGACTCCATGAATGCATTCGCCATTCACAGACATGAACCCCCACCCATGCAGGAGTGTCCCCCATGTCCAGATTCCCCCTGCCCCGATCCGGAAGAAGGTCCGGTCGCCACCGGACCTTCAGATTGCTGACGGTCACCGCCCTCGTGGCGACAACGGTGTCGGGCCTGACCCTCGCCTCGCAGGACGCGGTCGCCCGGAACGGCGCGGTCGCGCAGGCGGCCGCGGTGCCGACCGGCTGGTCCACCGTCGTCAACGCGGGCAGCGGCAAGTGCGTCGATGCGCGCGCGGCCGGCACCGCGAACGGCACGGCGGTCCAGCAGTACGCCTGCAACGGCAGCCAGGCCCAGCAGTGGCAGTTCGCCGCCACGTCGAGCGGCTACTCCCAGGTCGACAACCGGGCCGACGCCACGAAGGCCTGGGACGTCACCGACGTCTCGACCGCGGACGACGCGCTGGTGCAGCTGTGGGCCTACGGCGGCGGCGCCAATCAGCAGTGGCAGGCCGTGGCGGAGACCGGCGGGGCCTACCACTTCGTGAACCGCAACAGTGGCAAGTGCCTCGACGTGCCGAGCGCCTCCACCGCCGACAGCGTGCAGCTCCACCAGTACACCTGCAACGGCACGGCGGCCCAGTCCTTCCACGTCAACGCGGTGGACACCCAACAGCCGCCCGGCACACCGGACCTGGGCCCCAACGTCACCGTCTTCGACCCCTCGACCCCGGCCGCCACCATCCAGAGCAGCCTCGACTCGGCCTTCTCCCAGCAGGAGACCAACCAGTTCGGCACCGCCCGCAAGGCCTTCCTCTTCAAGCCCGGCACCTACAGCGCCAACGCGAACGTCGGCTTCTACACCCAGGTGGCGGGTCTCGGCCTGTCCCCCGACGACGTCACGATCCGGGGCGCGGTGCACACCGAGGCGGACTGGTTCCAGGGCAACGCGACCCAGAACTTCTGGCGTTCGGCGGAGAACCTGTCGGTGACTCCCACCTCCGGCTCGGACCGGTGGGCGGTGTCGCAGGCCGCGCCGTACCGGCGGATGCATCTGCGCGGCAACCTGGCGCTGGACGACGGCGGCTGGTCCAGCGGCGGCTACATGGCCGACACGAAGATCGACGGTCAGGTCAACTCCGGTTCGCAGCAGCAGTGGCTGTCGCGGAACACCGAGTGGTCGAACTGGGCGGGCTCCAACTGGAACATGGTGTTCGTCGGCGCGCGGAACGCCCCCGCGAACAGGTTCCCGAGCCCGCCGTACACGACGGTGGACCAGACACCGGTGTCCCGCGAGAAGCCCTTCCTGTACGTCGACACGGCGGGCGCCTGGAAGGTGTTCGTGCCGTCCGTGCGCACCAACTCATCTGGTACAAGCTGGAGTTCGGGGACTCCGGCGGGCACGTCCCTGCCACTCTCCGACTTCTTCGTGGTGAAGCCCGGCGCGACGGCGGCGCAGCTGAACGACGCACTGGCCCAGGGCAAGAACCTGCTCGTGACGCCGGGTGTCTACCACCTGGACCAGACGCTCAAGGTCACCAGGGCCGACACGGTGGTGCTGGGCCTCGGTCTCGCCACGATCGTCCCCGACAACGGCATCACCGCCATGACGGTCGCCGATGTGAACGGCGTACGGCTCGCCGGGCTGCTGATCGACGCGGGCACCACCAACTCCGCGCAGTTGCTGGAGATGGGGCCGAGCGGCTCCTCCGCGGACCACAGCGCCGATCCGAGCTCCCTGCACGACGTCTTCTTCCGCATCGGCGGCGCGGGCGTCGGAAAGGCCACCACCAGTCTGACGATCAACAGTGACGACGTCATCGGCGACCATCTGTGGCTGTGGCGCGCGGACCACGGCAGCGGAGTCGGCTGGACGAGCAACACGGCCGACACCGGGCTCGTGGTGAACGGTGACGACGTGACCATGTACGGCCTGTTCGTCGAGCACTATCAGAAGCACCAGACCATCTGGAACGGCAACGGCGGCCGCACGTACTTCTACCAGAACGAGATGCCCTACGACCCGCCGAACCAGGCCGCGTGGATGAACGGCTCGACGCAGGGCTACGCCGCCTACAAGGTCGCGGCCTCCGTGACGAGTCATCAGGTGTACGGCTTCGGCAGCTACTGCTACTTCAACGTCAACTCCTCCGTCGCCGCCGAGCACGCCATCGAGGCGCCCAGCAACGCGAACGTGCGCTTCAAGGACATGGTGACGGTCTCCCTGGGCGGCACGGGAACCATCCGGCACGTGATCAACGACCGGGGCGGGCCGTCCAACTCCTCGACCAATGTCGCCAATCTCGTCAGCTATCCCTGACCCGTACGGGAAGGAGCGTCCGATGCGCATCAGCAGATCCGGTCCGGCACGCGGGATCCTCGGGGTCCTCGTCCTGCTGGCGACCCTGCTCGGCCTCGCGTCACCGCCGGCCGCGCGGGCGAGCACCACGGCGGCCCCCTTCAAGGTGCTCGCCCTCTACAACGGCACCTGGGACGCCGCCCACATCAGCTTCGTCCACGAGGCCAACGACTGGTTCCCCCAGCAGGCCGCGGCGAACGGCTTCACCTACACGGCCAGCAACAACTGGGACCTGCTCAGCAACGGCGGCGTGAACGCGTACCAGGTCGTCCTGTTCCTCGACGACCTGCCGCAGAGCGCGGCCCAACGCGCCGGTTTCGAGCAGTACATGCGCGCCGGCGGCGGCTGGCTGGGCTTCCATGTCTCGGCGTTCACCACCGAGGCGCAGAACTGGCCCTGGTACCACAACCAGTTCCTCGGCACGGGGAACTTCCGTTCCAACACCTGGGGGCCGACCACCGCCGTCCTGAAGGTGGAGGACCGGACGCACCCCTCCACCGCGAACCTGCCGACGACGTTCACCTCGTCGGTCAGCGAGTGGTACAGCTGGTCCAACGACCTGCGGCAGAACCCGGACATCCGGATTCTCGCCTCGATCGACCCCAGCAGCTTCCCGCTGGGCACGGACCCCGCACAGACCTGGTACAGCGGCTACTACCCGATTCTGTGGACCAACGCGAAGTACCGCATGCTGTACGCGAACTTCGGTCACAACGCGATGGACTACGCGACGAACACCACACTGTCGTCGACGTTCACCAGTGCGACACAGAACCGGTTCCTGCTGGACGGGCTGAAGTGGCTCGGCGGGGCGGGCACGCCGGTGCCACCGGCGGATCCGATCTCCGAGACCACGTGGTACTCGCTGGCCGACTCCGGCAACGGCACCTGCGTGGACGCCCGTGCGGCCGGCACCGCGAACGGCACCGCGGTCCAGCAGTACGCGTGCAACGGCACGCAGGCTCAGCAGTTCCAGTTCCGCTCGACGGACAGCGGCTACACACGGATCACGCTCCGCCCGGATCCGCAGCGGGTCGTCGATGTCACCGACCGCTCGACGGCCGACAACGCGCCCTTGCAGCTGTGGAGTTGGTCGGGCGGGCAGAACCAGCAGTGGCAGCCGGTGAAGGAGAGCGGCGGGCGTTACCACTTCACCGCCCGGCACAGCGGCAAGTGCCTGAGCGCGGCGGCCTCCGCGGCGAACAGCGTGCAGCTCACCCAGCGCGCCTGTGACGGATCGGCCGCGCAGAGCTTCGCACTCACCGCGCAGCCCTGACGGATCGGTTCACGAACTG